>JAKVAZ010000007.1:0-50464 GCA_022447225.1 Fuerstiella sp.
TCAACAGGTTGCCAATTGAGCGCGGTGTCATCCGGCTGAACAACTTTCGCATTCCCAGGCGTTCTTGTGTTTTCTCCGTGGGATCCCCCTGACGAATCAGTTCACGTTCTGATTTGTTCACGCGACGATGTTGGTTCGGTGTATTGCGGAAGAGCATCGCAAAAACGACGGCGTGGACAAGTCCCACTATCGTCAGACCAAACACCGCCGTTCGCCAGGGAACTCCAAACACACCGAGCACAAGTGAACCAATTAGCAGATTGGCGCACAGACCTCCCATACGACCGAAAAACACGCCTACCCATCCCTGCATCGTCGTTCGCGCTGATGACGGGAACCAGCTTTTCGAAATACGACTCAGTGCGGCAAAGACTCCGGACTGTCCGATTCCCAGAGTTGCACGACCGTACCAAAGATGATTTACAGTCGGAGCCCACGTATGGAGGCCCAGGCCGACACTCCAGACCACAATCATCATCGTCAGTGCTGCCCAGGCACCCCATACGTCGACGGCGATGCCCATGGGGACCTGGCAGACGAAGTAAAACAGTGAAAATCCGCTGTCGAGAATGCCAAGTTGTGCTTCGCCGAGTCCAAACTCCGTGTGGAGTTCGACTTTAATTAAACTGAAAACATAACGATGTAGATAAAGCAACCACGATGTGCCGCAGCACAGCGTGAAGACGATCCAGCGAACATGTGTCGGCTTTTCAAAATGCGCGTGTTCATTTGTCATTCGACAGCGTCCGCCTGATTTCGGCACACACGTATTCGATTTCTTCGTGCGTCATTTCAATGGCGTCGATGTTAACATAGCCTTCGTCAACATGATGAGCACGCAAAACGATGGCTGGATCTCCTGCAGCCAGCACATCTCGAAACGCGGCCGCGCTGCAGCCGGTAATGTTCGGATCGGGAGTGAGTCGCACCCGTGAGAATGGCGAACCACCGGGATCCGGGTCGACATTCAGCGTCAGTCCAGGAATATCGGCCAGCCGATCGAGAATCATTTGGACTTTTCGGTCCTGATCTGCAGACCACGCCGGAATGTCCTCCTGTATGCGATGTTCGAGTGCCGCCATTGCACCGATGATTGCCTCTTTTCCGGCCTTCATCGGCCGCCCGATTCCCTTATTTTGCAGATAAACAGCGTTAACCAGTCCTCGTCGACCGGCCACAATACCGCCGGTTGTCGATGACAGGAACTTGTGGGCACTGGTCAGTACCAAATCAGAACCACAGCCGACCAGCTGTTGCAGCCGCAAATCCTGTGCGGCAGCGTCAACAATCACAGGGACATTGAATTCATGCGCAAGCGACACAACCTGTGGAAGTTTCACCCAGCCGTACTGCACGGTGTGGTGCGATTCGACATGAACAATTGCAGCGACGTCTCCTCGCTCCAGTTCATATCGAATCTCGTCCGGCGTGCAGCTGCCGATGGATCCCAGTTCAATCGGAACGGCGCCAGACAGTCGGATTGACTGAGTAATCGGATGACCGTAGTTGACACAGTGTCCCTTTTGAATGAGGACCCTGCGGGACATTCCGGAAGTATCGGGAAGCTGAAGGACTCTGGGCAGACTGATACCTGTCATGGATGCGGCAACGCCAAGTGTGATGCCTGCGGACGTACAGGCCGTGACACATCCCCATTCGGCTCCGGTCGCCCGCGAGATGACCTGTCCTGCGGCACCCTGCAGCTCATCCAGGATGAAAAAATGCTTCATAGATTCGGCTGCCGCTTCAATCACATCGGGATGAACCTTTGCTCCGGCGAGGTGCGTCACCTTTCCGCACGAGTTGATCACTCGGCGCAGTCCGTAATTCCTGAAGAGATCCACGTTCGAAGTCCTTTGACGTATCGATAAAAGTCAGTCAACCTGAACACTATTCCCGGTGAAACTGGTGCAAATGGCAACCGGGCGAAACCGGAACGGCTTAGTTTTCCATCATTTCGTTTGTTTTACTCGATTTCACGTCGAGAAATTGAAGTGATGGGTATGAGGGCATTTAATTGGAACATCAATACGACATCCTGATCAGAGACGGACGTGTTATCGATCCGTCGCAGGATCTGGACCGCATTTGTACGGTTGCGATTGCCAACCGCCGGATTGCCGCGATCGATCAGCAAATTGATGTGGAAAAAGGGCACACCGTGATCGACGCTCGGGGATTGATCGTTACTCCGGGGCTGATCGATCTGCATGTGCACGTGTACACTCATTCGCCGATTGGTTTGGATCCGGATTCACTTTGTCCGTCCGGCGGCGTCACAACCATGCTGGATGCCGGATCGGCAGGTTCTTACAACTTCGGTCCGTTTCGACGTGATATCATCGATCGCGCACAAACACAGATTCTGAGTCTCGTCAATCTGTCGTGTATCGGACTGGCGGCACCCAATCTGGGTGAGCTGCGTGACCGGCGATACGCCGATCTGCATGGGGTTGTGGAGACAATTCGTGAACATTCCGATGTCGCAGTCGGTGTCAAGATTCGTGCCAGCAGTCACATCATTGGGACCGGGCAACAGGGGTGGGACAATCTGAACGATGCCATCGGAGCAGCACGCGAAGCCGGAGTCTGGCTGATGGTACATATCGGAGAATGTCCCATGTCGCTGCCGGAACTTTCGAATGCTCTTGCTCCTGGCGATTGTATTACTCACTGCTTCAAAGCCGGCAGTACGCGGGTGACTGATGACGACGGTCGAATTTGGGACGACGTGCGGTCTGCGGCTGAACGTGGAGTGATCTTTGATGTGGGGCATGGTGCGGGCAGCTTTAACTGGGAGGTTGTTGAGGCAGCAATCGAACAGGGATTTCTGCCGACAACAATCAGTACCGATCTGCACACGATGAATATTCACGGTCCGGTGTACGATATGCCGACCACAATGAGTAAATTTCTGATGCTGGGCGTACCACTGGAAACGGTGATCGAAATGTCCACAACCCGACCGGCTGCAATTTTGAAACGAGATGACGAGATCGGTACTTTGCGAGTTGGCAGCATCGCCGATGTTGCGGTGCTGGAAAAACACGAAGGCCGATATCGATTTATCGATAGTTATCGCCGGGAACGAATCGGTCACGACCTTCTGACGGCGGCTGCGACGATTCGACGTGGCGAGATTGTACCGGGCGGAGGAGGAACAAGGATGCGGCATTTTGCAGATAGCGGAAATTGAACACGACAGCTCAAAGTAGCTTTGAGGGCACTTTCAGGAATGAACATACCGCTCAGTCGGACACTGGGGAGAATCCCTTGACGACCGAATTCGTCCTTGTGACATCGATCCTCATGTGTGCCTGTTTCGTTCGCGGCGCGCTTGGTTTTGGCGAAGCTCTGGTGGCGATGCCACTCCTGGCATTTTTGATCCCCACCACCACCGCCGCACCGCTTGTCGCGCTGTGCGGGACACTGACTGCAATTATTATTCTTTGTTACGACTGGCGGCACGTTGCGTTGCGTCCGGCAACACTCCTGACGGTGTTCGGACTGCTGGCCGTCCCGTTTGGTGTCGCACTGCTGAAGGCGGGAGATGAACGACTTGTCAAGGGGGTACTTGCGCTGGTCGTTACGGTTTTTTCTGTTTGGTCGTTGTGGAATCCTCAACGATTTAAGTTACGCAGTGATCTTTTTGCTCCGATATTCGGTTTCTGTGCCGGATTCCTTGGGGGAGCCTACAATACCGCCGGGCCGCCACTGGTGATCTTCGGAATGCTGCGTCACTGGTCTCCGCAGCAGTTTCGCGCGACACTGCAGTCGTATTGTCTGATTGCCGGTTTGTGGGTGATCGTTTGCCACAGGATGTCGGGTTTATTAACAGATGGGATCGTCAACCAGTTTTTGATCAGTATTCCTCTGATTGTTGTGTCGACGCTTGTTGGATTGCGGGTGACCAGCCGTATACCAGCGGAACGTTTTATTCGCATCGTGCTTTGTACCTTGATTGTCGTCGGTTTCTCGCTGGGATTGTCGTGCTGGAACGACAGGGAGTTGGTGCAAAAACCGCCTGCGGTCATGAACGTGAAGGGTATTGGAGTCCAATGATACAGCGGATTTTGATTGCGGAACTCAAACAGGAAACGGCCACGTTTAATCCGGTTCCGACGCTCTATGATGATTTTCGAATCGTCGTCGGCGATGCCATGCTGTCGGACTATCACGGGACACAGACCGAAGTTGCCGGAGCGATGGACGTTTTTACCGAGGAAGGGGATATCCGTATCGTTCCGGGGATGGCGGCTTTAGCGGTCTCCGGCGGACCGATCCCTGCAGCGGACCTCGACAGGCTGATCGATGAATTGTCTGAATCGGTCCGCCGGGCCGGTTCCGTCGATGCGGTGTGCCTCTGCTTTCACGGCGCGATGGCCGGTGACACGGAGGGGGATCCGGAAGGCCGGGCACTCACTGAGATTCGAGAAATTGTCGGCAACATCCCGCTCGTCATTTCACTGGACCTGCACGCCGTACTTACCGATCGACTCATCGACTATGCCGATGTTCTGATTCCGTACCACACATACCCGCACACCGATCACTACGAAACCGGCCGGCGTGCAGCTCGAATTCTGCTTGGACTTTTGAACGGAACCGCCAAACCGTCCGTTGCCCGTGTCCGGCTTCCCATGCTGGTTCGCGGTGACGAACTTCTGACTGCAACCGGGCGATTCGGTGAAGCCATTCGTATGTGTCAGTCCGTTGAGTCGTCTGAACGGGGGCTGGCTGCCGGCGTGATTATTGGCAATGCTTTCACCGATGTTCCTGCGCTGCAGTCGAACGTGATCGTGACCACAAACGATGATCCGGATCTTGCCCGGCATGAAGCGGAACGAATCGGGCGATTGATGTGGGACAGTCGTGAACTGTTCCAGGCAAACCTGGTGCCCCTCGAGGAATCCATTCGTCTGGCGGAGCAAACGGATGGCCTGGTGGTGTTTTCTGATGCGGCTGATGCAACGTCCAGCGGAGCCTCCGGTGACAGCAACGCCATTCTTTGTGGATTGTTGAAAACCGGATTCACGAAACAGGCGCTACTGGCGATCGTGGACGTACCGGCCGTAGCGGTAGCGTTTGATGCGGGGCCCGGAGCAGTGATTGACGTTTCTCTTGGTGGAACCCGTGATCCGGAACGGTTTGATCCTGTTCAGATTACTGCACGGGTTGTGAATCTGTACAATGGTGAATTCACTTACGAAGACGGGACGGAGGCTCACGCGGGCAGAGTGTGTGTGTTGACTGTCGGGACAATCAGTATTTTGGTTACTGAACGTCCCGTTTTTCTTTTCGGACTGACTGTATTCACCTCTCATGACCTTCATCCTCAGGAATTCGACCTCGTTGCTGTGAAGTCACCAAACGGATTCCGGACGTGGTACGAATCGATTTCAAGTTTGATTGTTCCGGTGGACGTTCCCGGGTCGACAAGTGCAAATCTGAAGTCCCTGCCCTTCGAAAACTGTGTTCGACCAATCTTTCCACTCGATGAAGACGTTCCTTCGCCATTCCAGTGATTCGGAGTACCAATGAAGATTACTGACGTTGAACCCATTCATCTGCGGGTCCCCGTTGTCGAAGAGATTCCCGACGGAACCCTGGATGTTCTCGTGGTACTGATTCACACGGACGCCGGTATCACCGGCATCGGTGAAGTCACGAGTCAGTCTTATGTTTGCAAAGCCTGCTTCGAGGCTCCGCGATCTGCGGCGCGTCGACACGGTTTGACATCCATTCTGGTCGGTGAAGATCCACTGGATGTAGAACGTCTGTGGGAGAAAATGTACTACGAAACAAATCGCTACGGGCGCCGAGGTGCAGCCATTCACGCGATCAGTGGTGCGGACATTGCACTGTGGGATATCCGAGGGCGGTCTGAGGGCAGACCTGTTCATGAATTATTGGGTGGGTCACACCGGTCATCCGTGCGTGCCTACGCCAGTGTGCTGTTCGGTGATACACCGGACGACACTGCCAGGTTGGCACAGGAATTTGTTGATATGGGGCTGACCGCAGCCAAATTCGGCTGGGGACCATTTGGAAAAGATGCCGAAACAGATGTCGCCCATGTACAGGCTGCACGAGATGTTTTGGGTGATGAACGTGATCTGATGGTTGATGCAGGACACGCCTGGGACGCTGACACCGCCCGACAACGAGCAGAACTGCTGGCCCCGTTCAACATCGGCTGGCTGGAAGAACCATTGTCGCAGGATGACCGTCGCGGCTATGGGAAACTGTGTCCTCAGTCTCCGGTCCCCATTGCCGCCGGGGAAGGCGATGTCACTCACTGGGACTTTGAAGATCTGATCCAACGTGGAGTGCACGTTGTCCAGCCGGATGTTGCCTTTTGTGGTGGGTTGACTGTTTGTCGTCGGGTTTCCGATTTGTGTGCCCAATACGACCGCAGAGCCGTACCGCACTGCTTCAGCACAGGAATCAATCTGACCGCGTCACTGCACTGGATGGCATCTGTTCCGAACGGCGACCTTGTCGAATATTGCCTGCGTCCGTCACCACTCATGCGAAAACTGGTGAAAAACCTGCCACCACTGGTCGATGGCCGAGTCCCGGTACCGAACGGGCCAGGACTGGGGATCGAACTTGATGATGCTGTGATCAGGGAATTTCGGGTTGCATAAACGCTGTCAGGAACGGTTTCCTGAGTAAGTAACCGGGAGCTAACGTAGCTGGTTCACGAACCGCAGTGGCGGCTTGTGGGTTTCTCCATCCATGAGAATCCGGGAGCGAATTCCACGAGTTTGATCGACAGCAGAGTTCTGCGCCGGCCGGCCGGCTATAAAGAAACGCTCGGCCCGCGATGGGTACATCTTCGATGGCACGTGGTAGATTTGGGACAAGTGCCCTGTTGGTGATACCGGCACTCCGCGGAGAGACAATTAACGGCACGATCTAAAACAAACAGGTAGAAATATGACTGGAAACGAGGTTCGTTCAAAGCTCCGCGCAGGAGAACGTGTTTACTCCACGTGCGTTGTGGCGGCATCGCCGTTTTGGCCGAAGACACTGGCGGCGGCAGGTACCGATTTTGTCTTTATTGATTCGGAGCATACGCCGGTAGATCGGGAAACCCTCGCCTGGACGTGTCGGGGTTATACGGCTGCCGGGGTCCCGCCAGTGGTGCGTGTGCCCAGTCCTGATCCTTATGAAGCCGCCAAGGTTCTGGACGGTGGTGCCTGCGGATTCATTGCGCCCTACGTGGAGACAGCCGAACAGGCACGACGCATCACTGAGGTTGCTCGTTATCGTCCGCTCAAGGGCGATCGTGTGGAACGCGCCGCGCTGGATGAAACGTCTCTGGAGCCCGAGCTTCGTGAGTATCTGAAAGCACGAAACGCTGACACGATCCTGATTGCAAATATTGAAAGTGTTCCAGCAATCAACAATCTGAAAGAGATTCTGACGGCAGGTGATCTGGACAGCGTGCTGATCGGACCGCACGACCTTTCATGCAGCCTGGGAATTCCCGAGCAGTACGATCATCCGCGATTTGACGAAGCCGTCCGGGAGATCTTCAAGGTCGCACGCGAGCACAACGTAGGTGCAGGCATCCACTACTGGCTGGATATTGAAATGGAGATTGAGTGGGCTCGGGCCGGCGCGAACCTGATCATGCACAGTTCTGATCTTGCAATCGTCGGGCAAAACCTCAGGAGTGACCTGGCGCAATTGCGCAGCGAATTGGGCGATGCTGTTGATGACGGCGGGGACGAGGCTGGGGAAATTATCTGAGGCCGGAATCGACAGAGCTGTTTTACAGCTGCTGTCATCATCTTTCCGGCCGGGTGACCACGACCCGAAAACCGGGAAGGTTGTTGACACTCAAAATATCCAATGTACGGACCTGCCCCGGAATCGGACTGTTTCGCCGGTTGCTGATTCGTCTCCACAATCCGGACTGTGTAATCCGTTATCAAAACACGTTTCATACTGTGTCATCGGATTTAAGTGCTCGGAGGCCCGGGATCTTGGCTTCGCCGAAAATTTTTCGTTGATGACCTACTGAGTTTGAGTCCTGTCTGATGTCTGACGAGGTTCACAAGCATACGAAACTTCGTCCAGTCGGCTGCAGGAAGGTCGCTGGTGCGGATGACAATGATTATGAGGACGAGTAATGCCCAGGCGTGACGCGGTGTGGAATGTTCCTGATCCCGGGCAGGAAACGGGACCGACACAGAAACGGGGAGGATGACAGACAGTCAGAGATCAATCACTGCAAAATCTGTTTATCCGCATTTATGTGAACATCGAAGACCAAAGCAACGGTGGTGAGCCGGTTCTGATAAACAGAAAGCATTTCTGAGTCGAGTTTTGACAGCAACTCACCTTGTGCGGGGCTAAAAATACCGGCTTGGACATGCGATCGCCCTGGCCGTTTTTCTTTTGTCCGGTGAAACTGGATTCGCGAGACTACTGTCGCACCTTGATGCTGACTGGCTTAATTTTGATGACAGGAAATACGTCTAACCTCCTAACAACACATTGTTTACAGACAGTATTCCTCAACAGGCCTCCGTTGACACTGACCGGGGAACTCTCCACACTGTGTATTGCCCCGGTCTCAACGGCAAGTTGTTAAAACCTCTCTGGTTAGTACATCGGAACGTATAGCCAGATGTTGTGGACGTGGACAACTGCTGTGGTCTGTCTGCGGGTCGACAGAGGATCGAATGGGAAAACAGCCAAGTCATCTTATGCTGATCGTCCTGGGACAGATCGCTCTTCTGGCTGTTCCGGTTTCGGCAGACACGACGCTGATTGGAGTCGATGTTGATCCGTCATCAGTGTCGCTGCGCGGACCGGTTGCGAGATATACACTTCTGGTTACCGGCAAATCAGAATCCGGAAGTCTTCTGGACCTAAGTGGCGAGGCCGTGTTTCGAAGCGAATCCCCCGAAATTGTTTCAATCGACCAGCACGGAGTTGTGCGTCCGGTTGCTGACGGTGGCGGAACGGTTGTGGTGGAAGTTGCCGGACGGACGTTGTCCGTACCGGTTATTGTTCAGGACTCACATTCACCTCGGGAATTCAGTTTCGTCAATGACATCATGCCGCTTCTGGACAAGAAAGGCTGCAACGGTGCCGGATGTCATGGCAAAGCTGAAGGACAGGCCGGTTTTAAACTGTCCGTGTTTAATTCGGATCCACAGGCTGATTACGACGCTATTGTGAAGGAGGGGCGCGGCCGGCGGATTTTTACCGGGTCTGTTGAGCGAAGTTTACTGTTGCTGAAGGTTTCCGGAGGACAGCCACATGGTGGTGGACTCCGAATGGAACCATTGTCTCCGGAATACAAAACGTTGAGGGACTGGATTGCGGCCGGCGTGCCTTACGGGAGTGATGCCAGGTCGCGTGTGGAACGGATTACTGTTACGCCAGGAACACGAATCCTGTCCGGGAATGCGCGACAGCAGTTACGTGTGATGGCCTATTACACTGACGGTCGTACACGGGATGTTACCCGTCTGGCTCAGTACGAATCCAACAATCCGGGTCTGGCGTCCGTGTCCGCAACCGGACTGGTGACTACCAAAGATCGACCCGGACAGGTGGCATTGCGGGCCGGATTCATGAATCATTTTGATATGTTTCAGGCGCTGATTCCACGTTCCGACACGATCAGCAACTGGCCGGAACTGGCTCGGCACAATTTTATTGACGGTCACGTCTATGAGAAACTGCGTGCCCTGAACATTCTGCCATCCGGTTTTGCAGATGACGCCGAATATCTTCGGCGAGTTTATCTGGACGTGATTGGTACGCTGCCCGATGCAGATGAGATACGTCGTTTTCTGAATGACCCTCGTCAGGATCGTCGGAGCCGAATTGTCGATGAATTGCTGGAACGTTCGGAATACGCTGACTACTGGGCCCTGAAATGGTCAGATGTGCTTCGTGTGGAAAGAGAAGCACTGGGTCATCAACGAGCTTACGCTTACTACAAGTGGATTCGCGACTCCTTTGCCGTTAACAAGCCCTATGACGAATTTGTGAGGGAATTGATCACCGTCGAAGGGGTGCTCACCGACGTTCCGCAGGGCCATTTTTACGGAGTGGAAGGCGAACCCGGAAAAATCGCCAGCCGAGTGTCACAGACGTTTCTCGGGTTACGCATTGCCTGTGCTCAGTGCCATCATCATCCGGCTGACATCTGGAGCCAAACCGATTACTGGGGAATGCAGTCGTTTTTTACTCAGGTGAAAACCAGGGATACTCCGCGAGGAACCGTTATTTTTGCTGAGGGAAATCCTGAAACGAAACATCCTCGTACCGGTGATGTTGTTCATCCCTATCCACTTGGAACGGAGATGCCGGCATCGGCACCCGACACCGACCGCCGTCAGGTGCTGGTTCACTGGATGACGAGTCCCGATAACGCGTGGTTTGCCAGAAACATTGCAAATCGGATGTGGGCTCATTTCATGGGGCGCGGGTTGATTGAGCCGGTTGACGACCTGCGAGCAACCAATCCGGCATCCAATCCCGAACTGCTCGATGCTTTGTCAGAGCACCTGGTAGTAAATAATTACGATTTGCGAGAGCTGATTCGAACCATCACTGCTTCACGAGTGTACCAGCTGACCGCTGAGCCTAATGAGACAAATCGGCTCGACGAACAAAACTACTCACACGCAAATCTTCGGCCGCTCGAAGCGGAAGTTCTGCTGGATGCCGTCTGCAAGGCCACCGGTGTTGACGAAAGATTTCAAGGGGCTCCGCCAGGGGCCCGGGCGATTCAGTTGTGGGACAGCGGAGTGTCTCACTACTTTTTAAAGTTATTCGGACGCCCTGTACGTAAATCGGCCTGTGTTTGTGAACGAGTTTCAGAGCCCAATGTGGCCCAGGCGCTGCATGTGATGAATTCTCCTGCAATTCATCAGAAGCTGAAACACGAAGGTGGAACTGTGGCGCGGCTGAATGCCATGTTTCCCGAGGATTCTGAACTGGTTGAAGAGCTGTACTTAGCCTTTTTTAGCCGAAGTCCGTTCGATCATGAACGTGAAAACGGTGTTGCATATCTAAGCAGCAGGTCGGATCGCAGGCGAGCCGCCGAGGATCTTGCCTGGAGTATGATGTGCTCGATAGAATTCATATTCCGACACTGATGGTCTGGAATCGACTGCTGGCAGGTAAGCCCGGAGAAGGGATCTGATCATGACACGTAAACGCCCATTCTGTGACGGTATCGTTCGTCGGGACTTTCTGCGTGTTGGGGCCGCAGGCGCTTTCGGTTTTGGTGCGACTCTGCCAGGTATGTTTGAGCAGCGGGCACTGGCCACCGGAACACAGGCAACTGCTCTCCCCGGAGGGGCAGACCCTGGTGACGTGTCCGTTATTTATATATTTTTGCTGGGTGGCCTGAGTACGATCGACACACTCGATATGAAACCCAACGCGCCAGCAGAGGTGCGCGGTGAGTTTTCGCAGATACAGACGAATGTTTCCGGAATCGAAGTCTGTGAACATTTGCCGCACACGGCACAACATGCCGATAAATTTTCGCTTGTCCGGTCCTTCGCCCATGGTGACTCGGGGCACGGATCTGGTGACAAGTATATGTTAACCGGCTACCTGCAGCAGGATCGCCCTTCATTCGGATCCGTTGCGGCGCAGGAGTTTGGCAGCCGGGGGGGGATTCCGCCGTACGTCGTCATGCCGGCGATGCATCCCAGTGCCGGTCCGTCGTTTCTTGGGTCAGCTGCTGCACCGTTTTTGATTGACGCGGATCCCAGTGCTCCTGGATTTTCCGTACCGGATCTGGTACCGCCACTGGACATTGATGCCAGCCGTCTCGCTGATCGGCGATCGGTGCTCGGTACAGTCGATCGATTCCGCCGTCATGTTGAATCTCGAGGTGAGGCAGGTGCCTACAACAAATTCCGAGAGCGGGCTTTTGCGCTGATGACATCTGCAGAGGCGAAAAGAGCCTTTGATATTCAAAGTGAATCAGAGAGCGTGCGACAGGCGTACGGAATTAATACGATGGGTCAGTCCTGTCTGCTGGCTCGCCGACTTGTTCAGTCCGGTGTTCGATATGTGATGATCAATCACAACAACTGGGATACGCATGCGAACAATTTTGGTGACCTGAAAGACAATCTTCTCCCACAACTGGACATGGCTCTAGCCGAACTGTTGCGCGACCTTACGGATCGCGGAATGCTGCAGAAGACACTGGTGGTTGTCTCGGGCGAATTTGGACGTACTCCAAAAGTGAACCAGAACGCCGGTCGTGACCATTGGGGCAACTGTTTTACACTGGCCCTGGCGGGTGGTGGAATTCAGGGCGGACGAGTTGTGGGCACGTCGGACAAATGGGCGGCCAAACCGGACCAGAACCCAATCGGCCCCAAAGATTTTGCCGCTACGATGTACCATGTGCTCGGTGTCGATTCAGAAAAACTGGTGTACACCATGGAGAATCGGCCGGTCAAGCTGCTTGACGAAGGACGCAGGATCCACGAATTGCTCTGAGACGGTAATCCCATGCCACACGACCGCGCCAGACGACTCAGGTTCGTCAGCTTTTGTTTGCTGACGATTGTTGAGACTTCAGCTCTGTATGCAATCGAGCCCGCAGCGTCTTATATTTTTCCGGCTGGTGCCCAGCGCGGAACGACCATTCAGGTTCGTGTTGGAGGTCTGTACCTGCACGACGGTTGCAAATTCCAAATGGAGGGGGCCGGTGTCGAGGCCTCGGACCGTATCGTTGCCACAGACACAGTGCGGTTTGCTCGGCAGTTCACTGAACAGAAATACTTTCCTGAGGAAAATTCATATCCACGGGACTATCACGGTTCGATCAGGATCGATGCAGATTCGCCACTGGGAATTCGGTATTGGGATTTGTGGACATCTCAGGGGGGAACACCACCGCAGCGATTCATGATTGGCAACCTGCCGGAAGTTGTAGAGTCCGAAATCGATGGAGATGCGATACCGCAGGTGGTCCGGTTGCCGGTTACTGCAAATGGACGGATCTACCCACGTGAGGATGTTGATGTCTGGTCGTTTGAGGCTCGTGCCGGACAGGAAATTACCTGTGAAGTTCACGCCGCCCGTTTGGGTTCAACCCTGGATTCGTTTCTTGAAGTTCGTGATAGCAGAGGACGTCGGATTGCCGAAAATGCGGAGCGGTTCAGTTCTGACTCATTCCTGCGTTTTACTGCAGCAGCCGACGGGATCTACTCTGTGCGCATTCGTGATATCCGTATGGGGGGACTCCAAAGCTCTGTGTATCGGTTGACGATGACCGACGGACCTTACATTGATACTACGTTTCCAACAGGAGGGCAGCGAGGCGAAACGGTATCGCTGGAACTGTCAGGCCAGGCTGTGTCTGCGGAACGATTAGAAGTCAGGCTCCCCCTGGATGGGCCAGCCGATTACACCCACGAACTGAATGTGGCCGGTGCCAGACAGGTGATTCGTCTGGATCTCAGTGAATTTCCAAATGTGCTGGAAACAGAACCCAACGGGGGGCCGTCTGATGCAAACGGGTTAGATGCGCCGGTCGTTCTTAACGGGCGCATCAGTGAGGCGGAAGACGAGGACTGCTGGCGTCTTAAAGCAAACAAAGGTGAAACGGTACAATTTGAGTTTCGAGCTCGTCGGTCCCGTGCGCCACTCAATCCGTTTCTGATCGTTTCTGACAGTTTGGGAGCTAACCTGCATCAGACCGAAGACCGCAGTGAATTCACTTTTCCCGAAGACGGTACCTATTTTCTGACGATCAAAGAGCGGTTCAGGCCGCGCGGCGGACCAGGGTTTGTTTATCGACTGCAGGTTGGACCGCCGCCGACTTCTACACCTGATTTTCAGCTGACTGCAGGTACTCAGGCGTTGACTCTTGTACGCGGGGCGTCAGTTGAGTTCGACGTCAATGTGGAACGATTGGCAGGACTCAGTGGTGAAATCAAATTGGTGGTGGATGGCCTTCCTCCCGAGGTAACGGCCGCAGATGCAGTTATCCCGGACGGTAAGAAATCCATTAAGGTCAAGCTCTCAGCAGGAGATAAGACCCTGGTTGCAGCCAACCGGATCAGGATTCGCGGCACTGCGGAAGTCGAAGGACAGTTGGTGACACGGACTGCGAGTTTTCAGCTGAGCCCGGACGAACCGAAGATTGACACGGTAATGCTTGTCACCGCTCTGCCGGCTCCGTTCAAATTCAGTGGCCAGTATAAACTTCCGTTTGCCCTGCGGGGTACGACTCATTATCGACGCTATCGTCTGCACCGAGGTGGATTTAACGGTCAGCTCTTTGCCAAACCTGCAGATGTGCAGCCTCGGTATCAGTGGGGATCTTCCGGTCCCACAATCAGTATTCCGTCGGATGTTGCCGAGTTCGAGTATCCGTTACAGGTGTCCACATGGACGAAAGTTGGCCAGACCGGCCGTTCCGTCATTATGATCGTTGGTGAAGTCGAAGACATTGATGGGACAAAACATACAGTGGCCTGGTCCTCCAGCCTGCAGCCGGACCAGATTATGATCCAACCCAACGCAGGACCGCTTGCTATTGCGACGGTGAATTCATCTGTACTGGCTTCGTCCGATGAACCCGCTGAGGTGAAGGTACAGATCCGTCGTGATACTGAATTGCCATTGCCGGTGACGTTGACTCTTTTGACGAGCACACACGTGCAGGGAATCGAAGCTGCACCCGTCGAAATTCCCGTCAATCAAGATCAGGGCACTCTGCGGATTCGGTTTGCTGCGGATGCAGGACCATTCAATATGCCACTGGTGATTCGTGCCACCGCCCGACCCCCGGAGGACATGCTGGTACGAGGCCGGCCGCTGCGGCAGGGTGATCCCATCATTGCGGATACACGCGTCGAGGTGGTTGTGCCTCAGTTAGTGAATCCCCTTTGAATCTCGGGCACCTGATCAAGCGGCTTGATCTTCTGCCTTGGTTTGTGACGATTGTCATCAGTGTGTAAATCATAGCGTCGTGGTTTTCTCTTTCCGGAGAGATACGGTCTGGTGAAAGCACGACTGTGTTCGTTATTGGCAGTTTGAGATCGTCCGGATTTACACAACGTGTATTTTGACGGGGCCGAATGTCGCCTTCGTTACCGCGCCGATCGTATTCATTATCGATTAGGATGTGTCGGACAGCCGGTCCGCGGAAATGATAGAGAGTCGTTAGTCCGGTTTGATACAGAAAATGGTCTCCAGGAGATCCTCAGGATTGGTTTTGATACATGGTGGACCCACGCAGAAATACCTGATTTCTGTTGTCTTTTTCGGGTTTGGGAAGCGAGTCTGCGCCCATCGTGCAGATGCGTTTGAACGCAATGCAAGAGGGATTCCGTATGAGATCGATGGCGTTCCCTTTGAATATTAAGGTTTGTTGCAAACCACCTGTTACAAATGAGATACCGGAGTGACGCATGGATGTCGACGATCGAGTGATCGAGTACACGACGCTGGCTGGTTATCTGGCTGTGATGCTTTGGATCGGCGTCCGCTCCGCGAAACGCGTGCGTTCATCCACAGACTACACGCTGGCTGGTCGAGACGTCCCGTGGATCTTTGTACTGGCAACGACTGCGGCCACGATGCTGGGTGGAGGAGCGTCCGTTGGCATGGTATCGAAGGTCGGACAAATTGGCATCGCCGCAGCAGTCTTTACGTGCGGCTGGCATTTGCAGCTGATCCTGACGGGATTGTTCGTGGCTCCGAAACTGCGCGGACTGAACATCATTACGGTTGGCGACTATTTTAACCTCCGATTCGGACCGCTTGCTCGTGAACTGGCCGTCGTCAACAGCGTCGTATTCCTGGTGGGTGCTCTGGCAGCTCAGATGGCAGCCATTGGCCTGGTGACCAATACGATTCTGGGAGTTCCCTATGATGTGGCGCTGCTGATCGGTGCAACTGTCACTATCTTCTATTCGACAATTGGAGGGATTCGGGCAGTCGTGAGTACGGACGTCATCCAGTTTGTCATTCTGGTTGTCGGTTTCGGAACAGCGTCGGCAATGCTGGTGTCGCAGCAGGGTGGATTTGCGGCAATGGAGTCTGCCGCGAAGGAAGGCCAGTTCCACCTCACGGGACATCTGACCAAAATCGAACTGATCAGCATGTTTGTTGCATTTTTACTGGGTGAAGCGTTCGTCCCGCCTTACTTTGTCCGCTGTTTGATTGCCAAAAATCAACAACATGCAAGATGGGGGGTTGCCGGTGGTGGTCTGTTTTTACTGCTGTTCCTGCCGATTGCCACCGTCGTGCTGGGTACTGCAGCCCAGACGAATCCGGAGGTGCAGGCAGCAATTGAGAATGAAACGCAGGTGATTCTGTCGTCAGCATCGGCCGCCGGTCAGAGCCTGACAGAGGAGGATGCGATGAAACAGGCCTCGCAGGTCACTTTTCCGACACTTGTACGTGTGATGTTTCATCCTGTGTTTGGTGGGATCATGATTGCGGCGATTATCGCTGCGGTGATGTCGTCTGCTGACAGCTGTCTGTCGTGCCTGGCCACGGTCATGATGGAGGACGTGTTTCGCCGGCACGTTTCACCAGGAGCGACAGATCGTCAGTTGTTGCTGGTCGCTCAAACCAGCACGCTGATGCTTGGCATTGCCGGTGCCGTGTGTGCCTGGTTCTTCAGCAATGTGGCGGATATCCTTGTTTTCGTCTATGATTTTTGGGCACCTACCATGGTACTGCCGTGTTTGGTCGCTCTGTTCTGGTATCGTGAATCACGGATCTATGCGGTTGTCGCTTCAATGATTAGCGGGGCGTTTGCTGCCGCGATCTGGAGATTCGTCCTGGACAGCCCGGGCGGGGTTGGGCCGGCGATGTTTGGTTTTGGTGTGGCCGTTCTTACGTTCTTTATCGTGCTGCCGCTCAGCGAAAAATTGCCCCTGTCTGTGTTGTTCCGGCCTGATTCCCTGGAGCATGAGGAACCAATCGCGTGATTCCCGTCTGGCTGTTAACGATTTTGCACTACGTGTCACTGACGACCGGTGCCTGTGTGCTGGTACTCCTGGGGCGGGAAGCGGTGCGATCACTCCAGGGAAAGTAAACGTGCTGCCAAAGTCCGCGAAGGTTGTGATTATTGGAGGCGGTGCGCTGGGAACCAGCGCAGCATTTCATCTGACAGACGCCGGTTAGAAAGATCTCGTGCTTCTCGACCAAGGCCCCGTTGCCGGCGGGACGACTCCACAGGCAGCCGGACAAACCAGCTATCTTAGCTCGGACCGGTTCGCTCTTGAATACGGCAGATACTGTGTTGAGAAGTTTGAGCAGCACACCGGGTATCCCGTCGATTTTCGTCAGGCTCGCAGCCGCCGGTGGACTTGAAGACGTTGAGTTCATTTCAGCTGATCGAGCATGCGAGCTGGTCCCCGCGTTCACTCCTTCCGAGGACTGTCACATCCTTTCAATTCCGCGTGACGGGTATGTTGAGCCCAGATCGGTGGCCGTGGCCTTTGCGGCAGCAGCGGGAGACCGAGGTTGTGTGTTTCACACGCGACTTGAATCGACAGGTCTTGTGACTGACGTTGGCTGTATTCGCCAGAACCCGATTCGTGTCAGTTATGTTACCGAAATCTCGTGATCCCACCACGACGGCAGTGATGCCGTAAAAGTCTGCGATTCTCCGTTCAGTCCTTCGATCGTCAGTGACCAGGCGTGAAGACACATTGGTGGTTCATCGATTGATAATGTCCGATTTTGACCCGTGGAACCGTCCGAAAGCCACGCGGGATCGTTGACAACGGGCCATCCCAGGGACCACAAATGAAGGCGGATCTGGTTGGTACGTCCGGTGACCGGCGTAGCCTTCAGAAGACAGGTCCCGTCGTCCAGTCGAGCAACGACGCGAAAATCAGTTCGGGCCGGGCGTCCGTCGCTGTTTGTGATCTCTCTGAGACCGGACGGACCTGGCAACGCAGAAATGGAAGCGACACAGTTAAATTCATCTTCAACCGGGTGTCCGTGTACTCGCGCCAGATAGGTCTTACTGACGGAACCGTTCTCGAATTGTTTTTGAATTGTTCTGGCCGTTGAACGTTTGCGGCAAAGTACCAGTACGCCGGTTGTGTTGGCATCCAGACGATGAACAGGCAGGGGCCGCCGGGGAGCGTAGACTTCGTTGAGCAGAGCCTGAAGAGTATTACGATTGAACCGCCCGGATGGATGCAACGGCAGCGGCGCCGGTTTATTCACAACGATCAGGTGCGCATCCTCATAAAGAAACCGGACCTCGACGTTCACATCCGGTTCCACAGTCTTGGGAAGCAAATGTTCCAGACGTTCGCCAGGCCTGACGATTCGTTGAGGATTGAGCGGCAGCGGTTCTTCGGGAGACGGCATGCGGCGGCGCCGTCGGCCATAGCGTGGCGACGGGATCACTTCCGAGTCCAGGATCTTTTGCATCCAGATATCCCGTTCGATTTGAGGGTGCCAGCTGCAGAGAAAATCAATCAGTGGAAAGCCGGCATAGCGGGCCGGTACATTCAGCGGACGGCGGTTGAAATAAGGCACAGATCCGGGCAAGGGAGTTGAGATCTCTCTGAGTCGGGTGTGTCGCTTTTGCAGGATTTCGTTCATTCGTGTTGCGGGGGCCTTCCAGCATTTCGGGCACGACTTACCGGCGACATATTCCTTCGAGTCCTGTTGCCGGGGACTCACAACAGCCTGACACACGAAGCATTGAGTGAACCCTGTTTCCTGGAGCGCTGCATCAACAGCAACCCGCTGGTCAAAGACGAAACAATCCCCGTCGTAGTGTTCGCCCCCACACAGCTCGAAGTACTTCAGAATACCTCCATCGAGCTGAAAGACGTTTCTGAAGCCAGCCTGCTCCATACAGGGTCCTGCTTTTTCGCAGCGAATTCCACCGGTGCAGAACATCACAACCGGCTCAGTTTTCATGCTTTCCGGCAACTGTTGCACAGCTTCAGGAAACTCACGGAAGTGATCAATTCGGGCGGGGATCGCATTTTTGAATGTTCCGATTTCGACTTCATAGTCATTTCGGACGTCCAGAAGGCGGACCGGTCTGCCCTCATCGAGCCAGCGTTTCAGTTCAGTGGCCGATAGTTTAGGAGATGTCCTGCAGCCTGGGTCCAGTCCGTCGATTCCAAAAGAAATGATCTCCTTTTTAATCTTGACGAGCATGCGGTTAAACGGCTGGTAATCACTGAAGCTTTCTTTGACCGAAAGGTCTGCAAAGTCGGGATCAGCATGCAGTTCGTCCAGCAGTCTGTGGGCAGCCTCCCGCGATCCGGCTACAAACATATTGATGCCTTCCGGACTCAGCAGAATAGTACCTCGTAATTTTAGTTCTGCTGTCAGTGTTCGCAGGAAGGCGCGACGTTCTTCCAGTGCGGAAATCGCTACAAATTTGTAGCCGGCGATGTTGACAACAGATCGGTTCACTGTGGACATGTAATCAAAGAATTTCTGCACTGGTAGCCGGTTCCGTACAGGTTACCGGTGATGTTCGTTGAAGCAAAAGCGGAAGCAGAACAAGGTCGCCAAACAAACCGCAGAACATTGACAAACTCATTAACCCGCCGAAATAGACCAATGGAATAAATCGTGATGCTGTCAGTACTGTAAATCCTGCGATCAGTGCAAGATGAGCGAAAACGACGGCTCGTCCCGCACCTGCGTGCGCCTGTTGCAGTGCTTCGGCAACACTGCACACGCGACGAGCACGTTCAAATGCAAAAATGTAGTGAATCGTGGAATCAACAGTCAGTCCCATTGAGACGCTGGCGATCATGGCTGTTCCAATGTTGACGGGAACCCCCACCCATCCCAGGGTTCCCAGCAACAGTGCGACAGGAAAGATGTTGGGGAACAGTGAGATCAGTCCGATCCGCAGACTCCGGAATGCCACCGTCATACATAAAAAGATCCCCGCTGTCGCACACAGGAAGCTGCGCAGCTGATCCTGTAGCAGGCTGCGAATGATTTCTGTGAGCAGGACGAACATACCCGAGGCGGTGGTTGATCGGGCAGACCTGGTTTCAGACAGAGAATTCTGACCTTCGGCAAATGCCTGAGTAATCGTTCTTACTTTTTCTATCTGAGCGGACCTTGATTCCGCCGACTGCTGCTCCAGTGACCGCAGTATGATTCTCATTCTCGCCCTGTCCTCATTGTACATACCGGCGATCAACTGCGGAAAATCATTTTCCATTCGTTTCAGCATCCACGTTGGACCTCGAAAACGCGGTGGCAGGTCCGCGACGTCTGCCAGAGACAGGACACGCATTCGGCCTGCGCCGAGGTTTGCAGACTTGAGATCTGACGTGAGGGCCGACACTTTGTCCAGATAGTCGTCCGTCAGCGTATCCGGAGTATCGAAGGCAACTTCCCACGTACCGGCTCCACCGAGACGTGATTCAATGAATTTGAGGGACTTCACAATCGTGGATGATTTTTTGAAGTTGCGGCTGAAGTCCGTTTCGATTTCCAGACGAAAGATGCCCGGAACACATGCCGCCGTGATCAGCAGGAACATAAGACCGGTCTTTCCGGGGTGACGTTCCAGCCAGTTGCACAGGATTGCGAGAGCTCGATCAAGTCGGTGTTCCAGCGGGGCAACTGACGGTGTTCTCAGGCGGGATCCGGATGCCATCATTGCAGGCAGAATCATCACGCAGGCCACAATAATTACAAACGTTGCCAAAGACATCATCACCGAGAAACTTCGAATCGGAGTGATCTCGCTGACCAGCAGCGACCCGAACCCGACTGCTGTCGTGACGCAGGTCCAGAACACCGGGAAAACCATGTACCGCATTGTTTTAGTTGCCGCCTGACGGGCTCCTGGCGTTGATTCACTATCAGGACCGCTGAGCCGTAAGTCCCGATAGTGAACAATGACGTGCATGCAGGTAGCGATTCCGATCACAGTGACTAGGGAATTCAACATCGAACCGACCATGCTGAGTTGAGTGTCAAAGAGCACGAGGATTGCACGTGTGCAGATGACGACGCCAAGTACCAGACCGATTGTTCCCAGCATCCAGCGCAAACCACCGAACAGAATCAGAAGTACCGTGGCAAGAACTCCCAGTGATGCCAGAAACAGGATTCGGGAATCTTCTTCAACGAGTCGAAACATGTCGTGAATCTGAACCGGTTCGCCGGCGACCGCAGAATCCGGTTCAAAGTCGTTGGCGGTATGTCGGATCTTCCCGAGTGTGACCGACCGGGGAACCGGTGCTGCGGCTTCGGGCTGAAGTGTCAGAACGACTGACGTGGATCGGGCATCGTCTCCGATCAGTGTGCCTGCGAAGAGTTTCAGGATCGCTCTTCGTACTGCACGAATTTTGGGGGCATTATCCAGGAATTTCACCAGGCTTTGAGTCTGTTCGCCGTTGACTCCGGGAATTGAGCTGAGCTGTTCGGAAAGTGTTGTGATCCGTTCACGGGCCCGTTTCGTCAGTTCCGGCTTGAACTGACGATCATCGATCAGGGTCTGCAGCGACGGATTGGCGGGCATGTCATGCCGTAACAGTTGTTTTTCCGTCCACGCGACAATAACGAACTCGTCAGCCCCGAATTCTTGGCGACTGCGACGCAAAATCACGATGTCCGGATTATCGTCGGCAAAGAAGGATTCCAGTCGCTGATCAAACTCCAGTCGACCGGACAGAGGTATGGATGTGACCACCGCCAGGGCGGCGAGAACCAGCAGTGGATTCCGCAGACCAATAATCCGGTTCATGGAAAACGATGCCCGTCAGTGCGTTATGACAGAAGCGTTGTGGATATTCAGACGAGCTTTGGCTGCGTGCTGATTCCGTCGGTAAGTCGATGCCGCCGTTCCCTGACGTTACGAACCACCAGAAAACCCTGGTCTTCACCATTCTGAAATAATTTAAACTTGACGATCGCTTCCAGCCTGAAATCGATCGTACCCAACAAAATTTTGGACGGTGAGTTACTCATGAACGATCCAGTGTGCAGGCTGATGGGGATGAATCAACAGACGGACAGGGCACAATGAACCTCGGGTGGAGCGGCATCCAAAACCCCGTATTGTAATTCAGTTCACGTTCAGGGTACATCGTATCCAGGGATCACACTCTTAAACCCGGTGAATTGTGCTGTCATTGCAAATTCCGGCCAGCTCTTCTGGCCTCCGAAACCACAGATCCGTTACGCTTTTCGACCATGCCCACGGGTGCCAGTGGTTTACTCCGGGAACTCAGGCCGGTACACGGTCCCTGATCAATCGATTCAGGCTGTGAATTCCTCTGGACAGCAGCGGATTTCAGGCTGCATGAGCCATGACGCCCGGTGAACTTAATGAATCAGGATATCTATGACTCTCTCGGAGTTGCTACAGAATCGATTTCGTGCCGATTTACGCCACCGCGGAGCGGCCTACATCGAAGCGGAAAGAGTATCACTTGTTCGAGTCACTGCAGAAAATGTATTTGGCATGGTAGTGGACGGGGTCGAATACAACACTCAGCTGCGCCATCAGGAAAGTGACATTGCACTTTTCTGCACATGTGACCAGTTTGCCAAATCCGGTGCGTGTAAGCATTTGTGGGCCACCGTACTGGCGGCTGATTTGGAAGGTCATGTGCACCCGTCGCTGCGTCCGGGGCGTCTTGTGCCTTTCGTTGTTCGCGAATCCAGCCTGCCGGTGACGATTGATGATCTGACCAGTGAATTTGAACCGGATTCCGAGACTGACAGGAGCAACGGTCGTGCTGCCAAAGCAGTCGCAAAAAGAACTGAACCACGTCTCAAACGCTGGGAATCACGTCTCAGTGAGTTGCAGGATGAAATCTCTGCGGAGGGTAAAGGAGGAAAGACGCAGTCGTCGGATCGACAGATCTACTATCAAATTGATCTCGAAGGCAGCCGGGATGCCGGGAAGCTGGTCATCCAGGCATCGCAGCGACAGCGGCGATCGAGTGGCCAGTGGGGTAAACTGAAACCTCTCAAGATACGGCCGGGACAGCTGGACCAGATCGAACATGAAGACGATCGTATTTTCCTCTCTTACCTGTCGGGTGCGATTCCGGAGCGTAATAACTGGTCAACGCAGCAGGCCGAACTGCAGGCCGCTGCGCACCGGTTTCACTTACCGTACGAACTGGGACGACTGATACTGCCTGAAATGTGTCGATCCGGTCGCCTCACACTGCTGGACGCTGACAATTCCGGCAGTCAGACGCTGGAGTGGGACAGTGCCGAACCATGGGAGCTTACAATTCGCATCAGACGCGACACGGATGTTGAAGGATGGAGTGTCCATGCCCAGCTTATTCGGGAAGAGGAAACCCTGGAGCTGGTGGACGTGCCGTTGGCGGTTGCCGGTGGATTTGTTGTGACGGCCGACAGCATTGGTCAGTTACGTGATTTTGGGGCTCCCCAGTGGATGACCATGCTTGCGGCAGAAGGTCGGCTGGCGATTCCTGTCGCCGACGAAGACCAGTTTGTTGATCGACTGCTGGACATTCCGTCGTTGCCAAGACTGGAATTACCAAAAGAACTGCAGCTCGAAGAGGTTCGTACCAAACCAGCACCGCAGCTCAAAATATTCACACCCCCGGCATCACGCTGGCGCAGTGAAGCCCTGACGGCGGAAGTGCTTTTCGAGTATCTTGGCACCCCGGTACCTGGTCGGAATGCACGTTGGGCCGTCGTGCAGCGGGAGGAAAATCGCTGCATCATTCGTGACCGTGGTTTTGAAGCTGAGTGCTGGCAGCAGCTTCGTGAACTGGGATTTCGTAAGCGTCTCAACGGATCGCAGACGAATGCTGATGTTGAGATTTTTCGACGGGACATTGCTTCGGCGGTTCGACATCTGGTGGAACACGGCTGGGAGGTTTTTGCCGATGGCAGCCAGGTTCGGCAACCGGGCAGTATGAAGTTTCGTGTCCAGTCTGATGTCGACTGGTTCGACGTTCACGCTGATGTGGACTTTGAAGGCCATCGAGTCGCGTTTCCCGAACTGCTGCAGGCACTGGAGCGTGGTGACTCCATCGTTCGACTGGATGACGGCTCGCTTGGGATTCTTCCTGAACACTGGCTGGAACAGATCGGTATGATTTCCGGGCTGGGGACGCCGGATCAGGAGTTACTGCGTTTCTCGAATTCCCAGGCTGCTCTGCTTGATGCGCTTCTGTCGGCTCAGGAACACGTGGAGTTCGACGAACGCTTTCAGGATCTGCGGACGCGTTTTCAGTCTATATCCGGGGTTGAAGCCGTGGATGTTCCAAAAAACTTCAAAGGTGTGTTACGCGATTACCAGCGCGACGGGCTTTCATGGATGTGTTTTTTGAGGGATTTCGGGCTGGGAGGTTGTCTGGCGGACGACATGGGGCTGGGAAAGACGGTTCAGTTTATTGCCATGTTGCTCGAGCATCGCACCAAGTCTGCGAAGATACAGCCATCGCTGGTGGTGGTGCCACGTTCGCTGATGTTCAACTGGCACAGCGAATGTGAGAAATTTGCTCCCGAGCTTAAGGTGCTGGACTACACCGGAATGGAGCGTACAGGGCTGCGATCGGAGTTTGAGGAACACGACGTGATTCTGACGACTTATGGAACTGTTCGCCGTGACATCGCCGTTCTAAAAGACATCAAATTTGCGTACGTTGTGCTGGACGAAGCACAAACGATCAAGAATCCGTCGTCTCAGATTGCCAGAGCGTCTCGACTGTTGAATGCGCGACATCGACTGGCACTGAGTGGAACCCCGATTGAAAACAATGCCGGGGACTTGTGGTCAATTTTTGAATTTCTGAATCCTGGGATGCTGGGACGCAGTACGGTGTTCCGCAGCCATGTGGCTGATCCGGACAGTCGGGACACCCGTGATGTTGTTGCGCGTGGTCTTAGACCGTTTATTCTCCGACGGACCAAGAAGCAGGTGGCAGCTGAACTGCCGGACCGGCTGGAAGAAACAATTCTCTGTGATATGGATAACAAACAGCGCCGGCTGTACGATGAATTACGAATTCACTACCGCGATTCTTTGCTGGGTCTTGTCGAGGATAAGGGACTGGCCCGCAGTAAGATGCACGTGCTCGAAGCCTTACTCCGACTGCGTCAGGCCGCCTGTCATCCGGCACTGCTGGACCGTGGTGAACAGTCGGATCCATATGCCAAACTGGAATTTCTGATTCCTCATTTACGCGAACTGGTGGCAGAGAATCACAAATCTCTGGTGTTCTCGCAGTTTACCAGCATGCTGGCGATCGTTCGGCATCATCTGGATGAAGCAGGAATAGAGTACGAGTATCTGGACGGCCAGACACGGGACCGCAAAGCTCACGTGACGCGTTTTCAGGAGGATGATGACTGTCGGATCTTTCTGATTAGTCTGAAAGCAGGCGGATTGGGGCTCAACCTCACCGCAGCAGAATATGTTTTTCTACTGGATCCTTGGTGGAATCCGGCTGTGGAAGCTCAGGCAATTGACCGGGCCCACCGAGTTGGACAGACAAAGACGGTTTTTGCCTATCGGATGATTTGCCGCGATACGGTCGAAGAAAAGATTCTCCAACTTCAAAAGCAGAAACGCGAACTGGCTGATGCGATTCTTGCTGGTGACAGCAAGGGCAGTATTCTCAGCGAGATGTCTCTGGATGATCTTGAATTACTGCTGTCATGACTGCCAAACGTGTGGTACTAGCTATGAGCGGTGGAGTGGACAGTTCGGCAGCGGCCGTACTGTTACATCGCCAGGGGTATGAGGTTATCGGGCTGTTCATGCGTTCCGGTGAAACGCAGGACACCTGTGATGTATCGCCAACCGACCTGCTGCCGGTTCTTGACACTCCTGCACACCGACAGGGTTGTTGCAGTTCTGAGGACGCGGCCGACGCACGCAGAGTCGCGGATGATCTGGGAATTTCGTTTCATTCCCTGAATTTTCGTGAAGCCTTTAGACGTATTAAAGACTACTTCGCGGATGAATACATTTCAGGTCGGACTCCGAATCCCTGCGTGCAGTGCAACAACTGGCTGAAGTTTGGTCGCCTGTGGGACTTTGCACAGCAGATTGGAGCTGACCACATCGCTACCGGACACTATGCCCGGATTACCACGGATTTGTATGGACAACACCAGTTGTACACCGGCATTGATCCGCAGAAGGATCAGTCGTACGTGTTGTTTGGTCTTCGACGCGAGTTGTTGAGTAAAGTGCTTCTTCCGGTTGGCAACTTCCACAAATCGCAGATTCGTGCGTTTGCTGACGAAGCCGGGCTAAAGGTGGCCAATAAAAAAGACAGCTATGAGATCTGTTTTGTTCCGGACAACGACTATGCCGGGTTTCTGAATCGCTACCGCGGACAGCTGGACACAGCCGGTGATTTCGTTGATACCGACGGGCATGTGCTGGGACAGCATGCGGGCTACGAACGATTTACCGTGGGACAGCGAAGAGGGCTGGGGATCGCATTTGGCGAACCTCGATTTGTCGTGTCAGTGAAACCGGAGAGCCGACAGGTCGTACTTGGTCGTCGTGAGGATCTGGCCGTTTCCCAGGTAATTGCAACACAACTCAACTGGTTGGTGGATCGGCCGGCGGACGAATTCCGATGTCGCGTTGCGCTGCGTTATCAACAGCGAACATCACCGTGTTCCGTGTCGGTCGACGAAAACGATCGTGCTGTGATTCGGCTGGATGAAGAGACGTTCGGTGTGGCACCGGGGCAGGCCTCGGTGTTCTACGATGAAGATCGTGTACTGGGTGGTGGGTGGATTCAGTCGACCGTGTCGTGATTCACAACTGACAGTTCGCCAGCCACCGATTAGTCCATCCGCAGCAATATTGATTATTTGTGTCGGTGCAGACCTTATTGCCCGGTGAATCGTGGCTGCCGTTTCTCAACGAAATGAGCCACTCCTTCCCGGAAATCGTCACACTGAAAGCTCAGAATCATTTCGTCGTTGGCGGCATCAATGGCATCACCAAGGTCGGTGAACAGCGCCTGGTAAATTTGTTTTTTCATCACCTGCAGCGATCTGGGAGACACTGTTGTTGCCAGCATTTGTGCGTATTGCCGCGTCGTGCCCATCAGGTCGTCGTGAGGGATCACCCGGCTCACCAGTCCAATGCGCAGGGCTTCGTTTGCATCGATGATGCGTGCTGAGTACAGCAGATCCAGTGCGTTACTGACTCCGACCATCCTTGGCAGAAGCCAGCTGATTCCGTGTTCGGCAATGAGTCCTCGCTGCGCAAACGCCGTGCCGAATCTTGCATTGTCTGAAGCAAAACGAATGTCACAGTACAACTGTAGTACGAATCCGAGTCCGACAGCCGCACCGTTGATAGCACCAATGATCGGTTTGCTGATGGCCGGGAAGTAACTCCATGTTTTCTGGAAATCAGCGGCTGCGGAGTTGTGCGGACGCTCGGGCATAAATTCGCGGCGTTTTGCAGCGATATCGGCGGTTGCCCAATTCGTTTCCGTTACGTTCTGCAAAAGTTCAAGATCGGCGCCGGAACAAAAGCCACGTCCATTTCCTGTCAGAATGATCACCCGTACATCATTGGAGATGTCCGCTGTGTGCATTGCTTCAAGCAATTCGGATTCAAGCCGGCTGGTAATTGCATTAAGGCGGTCGGGGCGGTTGAGTGCGATTGTGGCGACATTCTGCTCGACACTGTAATCAATGGTTTCGAATGACATCAGAAGACCTCAGGAAGTTAGCAGAACAACAGATATGAATATTCAGAACAGTGTCTGAGTACAATTTGTCAACAACAGTCTGTATTGAGTGTCGGTACAGTGCTCAGGTAAAGTTTGGTAAACCGTTACAGTGTCTCAATTCGTGCCAGGTCGTTGAGTCCTTCAGGAGACAGGCCTGTAGCAGGATAGATTGGCAGGCATCCGACCCGTGTTGCGGCTTGTCTGTTGCGACAGCCTGATCGTACGCTCACGGAAATCGGGAAATTCAGAAGGTAATCTTTGAGTCTGGTTCGAGTGCGTGTGCCGGGATCGGAAAATTCTCATTGAAGACTCGCATTTGTTCCGGACTTTCCAGTGTCGTACCCGTTTCGTCAAACATTCCCGTTTCGGAATTAAGTACCTCGGACGCATCCAGACCCAGGTGCTGAACCATAAACGGATACATAGCCTGTCGCTTCGACAGCTGGTATCCATGACCTTCTTCCGCAAAATGAACGTTGTCCACACCCGCTGTATTCCCAAACAGACGATAAATTTCACGAATATACGGGTACTCAACTTCAGGGGTGTTTTTCGTCCAGTCACCGCCGACTGACACCAGGAGCAGAGGACGTGGAGCAGTCAATGCCGCAATTTCAACGTTGTTGGTCTCCATGTCTGCCGTCCGGTGAATTGGCATTCCGCTTTCACAATGACAACCGCCAAAGAAATGTGCGGAAACCATCACCACGGGAACGGCGACTTTGACCCGTTCATCGACTGCCGTCAACAAAAAGGTCTGTGTGCCTCCTCCCGAACATCCGGTTACTCCAATTCGATCATCATCCACCTCGGCAAGCGACTGAATGAAATCCAGTGACCGAATACTGCTCCATGTTTGTAATGTCAGTGCCTGATGGTGCCGATGGTCCCAGCCATAGTGTTGTGAGTCCCCGAAACCGATCATATCGTAAGAAAAAACGACAGCTCCCATCCGGGCCAGTGTTGCGCAGCGATGTTGCTGATTTGCACGGAATCGTCCGCCTTCGGGGCCGGTGGCATGACCGTGCGGGCAAAGAATTCCTGGTCGGGGACCGTTTGTCGCTGTCGGACGATAGAGATTTCCGTAAACAAAGAATCCTGGCCGTGCCTCAAACGCGGCAGATTCCACAGAGTATCCGTCGTAAACACGCTTTCTGTGAATGATTGGATTCAGCGGAGTACGTTCCGGCTCAGGATCGAGTTTTGCACCGACCAGAATCTGTTTACGGACGCGTGATGCCCGCAGTTTCCATTCTGCCAGATTTGAAAACGTTGCTCCCATTCGTTTGAGTTGCCGGACGGCTTCAGCTTCCGATTGGTAGTGACCTTGGCACAGCATCGGTTTTTCGACGGGTTTCGCGTCAGCCGGATCATCAGCAAAACACAGTTGAAGCGGCACTGTCATCGTTATGCTGAGACAGACGTGTCCAAACAGTCTCATTTGTTCGTGCTCCACCACAGATTTCGTTCCAGGTCAGACTAAACGTCATGATAGTCAGAGCATTCACCACATGCGATCACCACGCGTTGTCCTGCAAATTTGCCTGCCGTTCAACAAAACAGCGAAGTCTCTGATGAAGTTAATGTCTTCGATACACAGTTGCCGGCGTCAGTCTGTTGGCTTTCGGCGAAGACCTCTGAAGATGCAATTGAACGTCAAACCGACGTGCTCCGATCTGCAAATATGAAAAACGGAGACTGACCATTTTCGGCGAATTTCGTGTCAGAGACACAGCACTGAAAAATATCTAGCGGGGCCATCAGTAGTCACGGACCGAACCGTCTTCATTAATCGGTTGAGGATTTGAGAGTTCGAACGGGTGAGCTTCGGCAATCGACTCATCGAACTCGCAACCCAGTCCTGGTTGATCCGGCAGCATTGCGAATCCGTTTTCCACATGGATATGTGCACCTTTGAACAAGTCGTTTTCCCAGTTGGAAGGGCGGACGACGAATTTGTATTTTGACTCCTGAATGACGCAGTTCGTCGTGCAGGCATCGATGTGCAGTGACGCCAGTGTACATGGAAGACTGGATGGATTATGCAGAGCCACGTCAATGCCCTGAGCTTCCGCCATGGCACATATTTTTCTGGTCTCAGCGATGCCTCCTGCCTGGATAACGTCAGGCTGGACAAAAGACACCAGATGACGACTGATAATATCCTCAAAGTCGAATTTGGTGAAAAGCCGCTCGCCGGTGGCCAGTGGCACGGTCGTTCGCTCACCCAGCCACTGCAGTGCATCGTTGAATTCGATATTGACCGGTTCTTCGAGCCACAGCGGTCGAAACTCCTCAATGCCGTTTGCGTACTCCAGCGCCTGCACGGGGGTCAGCTTCGTATGCGCATCGGTGGCAATATCGAAGTCGGAGCCTGCTTCATCTCGCATTTCAGCAAAGGTGTCGGTTGCTGTTTTTACGTTCCACGGAAACTGTGCCCGGCCGTTTTTCATCCGTAGAGGTGGACCGGTTTTGATCGCAGTGTAACCCTTTGCTTTTGCATCGCGGACGGCTTCTCTGCCGGTTCCGTGCACATAGAGCCGGATCTTTTCCCGCGCAGCTCCCCCCAGCAGTCTGTAGACCGGTACATCCAGAAGTTTTCCAAGGATATCCCACAGAGCAATCTCAGCGGCGCTGATTGCGGTGTTAAGCACCGGTCCGCCTCGCCAGCGAGGCCAGCGATACATGCCCTGCCAGAGAAATTCGATACGAGTCGGGTCATGTCCGACCAGAACTTCACGCAATTCTCTGCATGCGGCGAGTGCTGTGCCCGTCTTGCGGTGGACAGAAGCTTCCCCAAGTCCTGTCACTCCGACGTTTGTATAGATTTTCATGAATACCTGATTCGCTTCGATTCCTACTCCCCAGCATTTGACGTCGGTGATCCTGATATTCTTCGGTAGTTTTGCCGAAAGTTCGTTGACCAGCAGCCCATTCCAGAACGGAAGTCCTCCAAAAACGATGCCCAGCTTTTTGATGAACTTACGACGGTGCATGATGAACTCCTGTTTGGATTTCTGAACCTGGGTTCGGGTTGAACACGTTGACAGGCTCTGAGCATTAAACGCAGAGCTCAGGCAGGTGTTTCGCATCTGCACTGTGTCCGGCTGTTGAGAAGCACTGTTGATGCGGTTGCACGATGACAATCAGGGGATCACGATTCCGGTCATGGAAGGACAGAGAGCGTGAAATTCTGCAACAAACGATACCGCTGAACGAGCGAGTGTTGTCACGTTCACGGCAGATTCCTTTATTCCGGCCTGGGCAGTTTTAGAATGAGATGTATTCCGGACTGTATGGTCTGTCGCTGACCGGTCCTGTGACATAAAAACGTTCCGAAACTGAAAGCCGCCGGAAACACGGAAGCGACGTTTTGGGGAAATCCCCTGTTCCCTGTCAGAGATAATTGATTTGTTATGTAAAAAGGAAATATCAATCAAGTACTCGGGAGTAAATTCATATGGACGGAAACATTGAAAGCCTGTTGCCGTTGAGGGAAGCACGCAAATTCGTGACGAACCCCCGTTCCGTTCAGCTTAGCCTCTATTTTCAGCTGGATGCAGCAGCCGCGGAAATTATCGCTGAGGCGACATGTGAATGGTTGTGTCTCGACGGATTGACTGAGTTAACTGAGGACACCGCAGGACAGCTGATCGCATTTGCAGGCCGTGGCCTGTCACTGAATGCCCTGCCCGGCATTTCTGAACCGGTCGCCGAGATTCTGAGTACTTATTCCGGTGAGTTGCAGCTGAATAAGCTGACGCAGATATCGAATCGCACTGCGGATGTTCTGAGTCAACATCGTGGTGCCCTGTCTCTGGACGGACTGACAAGTCTTTCCACGGGGGCAGCACAGGCTTTGGTCAGGCACCCCAATTTGTGTCTGCGCGTCAATGCTGACCATTCCGGGCAGTTACTGCCTGAAGCTGTCATTCCATTTCGAAAATCTGCCAAAGGAACCAACTGGTCGTGTGACAGTGTCGAGCGTTACCTGCGATATGCACCCAGGGGCTGGCCTCCCCCCATGCCCCGTCGTGCCTACGAAATCGCGAACGATGATCCCACACAGTGGACTCTGACATCCGCTGTGTTTCAGGCAATGGACGGACGCGAGACCGTGGAACAGTTACACGACGGCTGGTTCTTCGAGATGGAGGTCGAAGAAATTGAGGGCTTCACGGTATTGCTGGAAGAGTCTTTGACGTTGCCTGAACGGGAGGTCGTGATTGCCAGTGGTACATGGCCCATGTTGAGACTGCCGGATGGAATATTGCTGGTGGGGCCGGTTCCTGGAAGAAGTACAAATCTTGATATCTCTGAGGACAACAGGTTCGAAGTACGTGTCGGGGCACATGACCGATATGCGATTGTGCGGGTACCTCCCGGGTGTTATTCGGTCGGGATCTATCAGGATATCAACAGCTATTACACATTCGAACTGCGAAACCTGAACATCGACTGTCACTGGGATCCTTCGGTTGAGTCCCGGAGAGAACGGCAACAGGGGGTTCCGAGGTGCCCCGACTACCTGCCACTGGTACTCCGTAGTGATCTGCCGCCTGATCCGATCAGAATCAAACCTGGTGAGGCGAATATTGGATCATTACCGGGACTGCGGCACAGGGGAAATCCGCCAACAATTCGTCTCTCCAAAGCAGTTCGCCGATTTCCCCGCGCACCGGTGTTTGACGCAGGACAGATTGGGGGGGGATGGACCGAAACACTGCCCTGACCGTGGTTCGCAAGGTTCAGTCGCTGCCGCCGGAGGCGGGATTCCCGTCGGACACGAGGCGCGACGGTCTCAATGGGGTTTCCTCATGATTCCCAATGGAATCTGATGAAAGATCCGTTTTGGTTTCATTGTCGGAATGAAGCAGTGGACGTGGAACACAGCCGACATTGGCACTCAGTTCCTCACCGCCTGGGACCTCAATCTGTAAGCGTAGCCTGCAAAACGTCAGCTGCGGCAGAGCCTGTTGTCACGTCGGGAACGTAATTCGGAGCATAAACGGCAACGATATCAAAATGCTGACGGTTCAAAGCCATCTGAAGCAGATCCTGGGCTGCCAGTGTCAGCCGGCCGGCCCGCCGCATTAATGGAAACCGGATCCCGGCCAGACCTTCGAATGAACGATACACAACTTCGGTACAGACCAAGCGATCAGAACGTGTCAAATCAAAATCAAAATCATACGGTTTGCCATCGTGAAACAGTGCACGCGCAATGGCCTCCGTGATGAGATCATTTGGTAAACTCGGACGGATAACAGTCACGGCGTCGGCTGCAAAAGGCGACGACAGTGACCGAATTCTGACGCCGTCTTTGAGTGCTTCAACAACTCTGCCGGAATCGGATTGGTCACATGTCAAAATACGCTGCCAGCGAGGCTCGCCATGAGGATGGCTCGCGAAGCCCAGCTGATCGAGCTGATGTGTCTGTCCAATATAAAAAGCCGCATGCGGCCAGAAGCCTGGCAGGAAATAGTTCGTGACAGCGTACTCTTTTCGATTAACGAAAATGTCGCCAGGCTGAATCAATTGTCGAATTTGTTTGACGATATCCGGGGGCAGCCGGGGCTGATGTCCGAGGTGTGTGTACTTTCCCGAAACCAAACTCGAGACAGCTTTTTGCAGGCCAAAAAACGCGCGTGCGATCAGTTCACGCCCGGTTGTTTTTGCCTGCCGGGCGCGGGTCCTTAAACGACTGACGGCATATTCCTGGATGTCGACGTCAAGCACTGCCTGCATGCGATCGGAAAGTTCGACAAGAGGTTCCAGTTCCGTATCATGTGCCATTTCAGCCAGCGCTGACTTGTTTGTCTTCCAGTACTCCCGTGCGTGGTACAGGTGCCACACATGCACGGGACTCGTGAGTGAATCCTGAATCCGGTCGTAAGTCCCGGCTGCAATTCCGAAGGAAGGTTCCGGTTCGTTCAGTTTTTTCAGTACTGCCGGACGGTTCCTGCAGTTGTCTCTAAGAAATCGGGCCGCGTCGACCAGCACCAGTGCTCCGGTCCAGGCAACCAGAAACGCTGCCGCTCGCTGCTGCCTGCTTAATGTCTCGTTAGTTTCCGTTAACTCGGATGTCTGGTGTTCGGATGTTCGGTGCATCGTCACCACAAGTTCAATCAGGGCATTTCGTGAGTGCCAGTAGGAGACAAGCAGTTGCCGGACGTTTTGATCTTCGGACGGAGTGAAATAACCGCGTTTGCCAGCCGAACCTTTTTCGAAAAGTAAAGCAGCGTGGTGCTTGAGGTGTTCAAAATGTTCAGTGATGTCGATGACCGTGCGCGCACCACTGACGGTTGATTCAGGAAACATGTTTTGCATAACCGGTTTCAGGCGTCAGGCGCACGGAGGAGATTGAAGGCACCATGGGTCCCGGGACTCGTTTGTACCTGTCAGATTCAGAGACGGGTGTTGTGAGATCCGCTCACAGGCCATGTTGATGCGAAATTTTCGCAGCGGTACTAAAACTTCAGTTGAGTAGCAGGTTTCCCGGGCAGTGAGACCAGACGATCGACAAATCTCCGTCAATGGTCAGATAATGTGTGTTGACGATATCACATTATGATTGGGAAAGACTGATGGTTGGCGACGTATTTCAGCAGATAATCGTTGGTCTGGTGGTGGCCGTAGCGCTCGAATATTTTCGAGACTGGAGAGCATCAACACGGGGCGTCTGCCCAGGACAAAGACAGAGAACCCGTCAGGACGCCGGGACTTTCTTCGCGAAACACCGCTGCTCGACTCACTGTGTCTGTGTTGAGTGGCTTTGTGCTGTTTGTTGTGTTCGGAGACTTTGTGGATGATTATCTGGTTGACGAAGTCACCACGCTGACAATCTGGGGGCAGTTTCTGTTCTGGATTATTGTTATGTGGTGGATAGTGACTTACTTTTCACCACTGAAACCACGTGAGTGACTCGCTATTGTCAAAATCGGGGCAGCTTTTTCGCGAGGGGCATGCTGCCATTCAGCGATGTCGCCCAGCACTGTGGCGGGCCGTTCGGTGACGTCGTTGAAGTTACTGAAATCAAGGCTGAATGGGGTGATTTGAGTCTGTGTTGGGTTGCGATCACAACTGTCAGGAGGAGCTGTCATCGTTGATGACAGTTGTCCGGGAAGGGCACAGCGCGTCGTGAGTCCGTCGGACCGGATTGAGACCTGATTTGATATTCCATTTTGCATATGCTAATTCTCCCAAGTATCGGTTTTAGCGGCGTAATCCCCGAATCTGACGCGGCGCGGTTGAACTGCAACCTGTGAACGGGCGATCGCTCTGCCCAGCACTCAGCCCTGGTTGATGTCGGTTTGTACACTTTGTTGCGTCGATGTTGATGCGGTCCTTCAAACACCACATTTGCGACAGTAGATCGCGATCGGAATACGGACTAGAGTGTCACCAATTCCTGAACGACTCATTGGTGAGACTCTCAATGCTGTGGATCGATCGAAACAAACTGCGTACGCAACTGATGGCCGGCACGTTTCTGAACCTTGGATCGGCAACAAGCGTCGAAATCGCTGCTGATACCGGATTTGACTGGTTGCTCATCGATCTGGAACACGGGTCCGGTTCCGCTGCCGATTTGCGCAGCATGCTGCTGGCATGTCGTGGGTCCAGTGCAGCGCCGATCGTTCGGATTCGCTCTGTCGATCCGGACACTGTGAAGTTTGTGATGGACAGTGGCGCGGCCGGAATCATGTTTCCGTACGTGAGTTCGGTTGAAGAAGCACAACGTGCTGTTGACTGCATCAAGTATCCCCCAATGGGGTCCCGGGGAGTTGCCGGCGCCATCCGGGCAACCGCATTCGGGCGTGACTGGAAGCCGTATTTTGAGCAGGCCAATGACAACAGCCTGGTGGTCGTACAGATCGAAACACCTGAGGCGGTCAGTGCGTCGGCCGACATTGCAGCAATCGACGGTGTCGATGTTCTGTTCGTTGGACCGCTGGACCTGTCAGTCAATCTGGGCTGCCCCGGCGATTTCAATGAGCCTCGATTTGTGGAAGCGCTCAGCAGAGTTGTCAAATCGTGCAGCGATCATAATAAGACGCCTGGCATTCTGACGAAGCCGGGGTTCGAACAGCAACACAAGGAACTTGGGTTTCGCTTTACGGCGCTCGGAGCCGACTCTCTTGGGGTTCTGCAGGCAATGAACGAGAACCTGGAGCGTCTGCGTCAGTGAGCCGTTCCGCTGCGTTTGCCTCGGCCAGATTGCGAATATGGTTGAGGACCCGCAGATGGATCTGATGGACCAGTTCGTCGGACCAGAGCGTCCAGTAAGCCTGTGGATTCATGTTCAGGACATACCACGTTGTGCCACTGAGCCGTGTGACTCCCCCGGAAAGGTGTTCGAGTCGAAATTCGCCCCGCGTTGAACGAAATCCACTGTTGAGATGTGGTGGGTGGATGTGACGGTACGGAGTCAGTTCGAACATGGGATCGGGCTGTTCCCTGACATCGAACGCCAGCAGACGGTTTTGTTCCCATGCCGTAATCGGTTCCACAAATGTCCCGGTTGTGAATTCGCAGTAGCGAGTTGCACCCACACCGGTCCCGTCGATGCGGGCTCGGAGAGGACAGGCAATACCAGTGCGAAAAAACCATGCGGGTGTTTCGGTGATTTCCGGGAAACGGATGACCTGTTGCCAGACAACATCCGGCGGCGCCTGAATATCGATTTGTGTCCTGACAGCGAGTGTGGGACTGGAAACAACAGCTCCTTCAAGAACGGCCAGCAGCGGCAGGCCGGTCAGGCACCAGATCATGCCCTGGGAATCCCGCTGACGATGGCAGGTTTCAATGGCGATGGAGCGGCCGATCAGGGCGCCCAGTACTGCAATCGGCCACAGAATCGGGATCGCCATGATGATACAGATGGCTCCCTCCAGTCCCACGAGCAAAAATCCCGAACAACAGAATGCCGTCATCAGTGTGGCCTGCAGAATTGTCGCTCCCGCTGATCGACGAGCGGGAGTATTGAACAGCCAGGCACTTACCGTTCCTGCGATGAGTGGAGTTCCAAAAAACAGTGCTGCTCCGTAGCTGTCCAGAACATAGACGGTGAAAATCGTGGAAACAATTGCATAGACGAAGCCGGCAGCAGCTCCGACAAGAGCTGCGATCACCCCGCTGTTCTTTGCAGTGGAATCCCCTTCATCCACAGGGGCAGGAGACTTCCGGATTTCATCGAGTTCCTGCTGCTGTCGGATTTCGTTGACCGATTGCGGTTTCCTGGCTGACACGAGACTCAGCAAAAGCATGCCGGCATAGTTGAACAGTGGAATCAGCATCACCATTCCGCACCATGGGGAGTATCCGGCATCACGGCAGCGGCGAATACTCATGGCGACGGCAATCCAGACAAACGGAACCGTCCACAGCACAAGAGTGATTCCAAGCCTGGTGGGAGCACCTTCAGTGAATTTCGCCCGATGGCTGAGCAGCGGTGTCAGAAAATCAGCCGGAGTATAGAACTTGGTCGTCAAAGCACCGATAACTCCGGCCTCAACGAGATACTTTAGAATTGCCAGACCAAATCCCCACTTGATATACGACAGTCGGTCGACAGTTCCACTGAGTCGAAAGCAGTACGCAGGGGCTGGTGGTGATTTTTCCATCACAGTTTTGACCTGTCTTCGTGTTTCAATCACAGTGAGACCTGTTGCCATCCGAAACCGAACCGCAGGAGGGATATCTCATTTAACCGCAACTTATTCAGAAGCGGCAGACTATCGGAACGAGTTGCTATCGGTTCTCTTCCTGGAAATTCAGGACTGGTCGTGTCTTTACCGAACCGGGGACGACTGTTGTTGGCTGCACGTACCGACGAATCCTTTGCCGTCTGTCAAAATGTTGATGTGGCCCGACTTTTAGATTTGTGTCTGCAGGGTACCTGGATTACCTGGGTCCGCTGGCTGGAACTGGGTAAACATATCGGGAACAATGCACCGAGCCAGCTCTATTTCATTCATCAGAGGTATCCCTGTGACCGAGCATCAATCCGGTGGCAGAAGTTTTTATCACAAAATACGCCTGTACACATTTGTTGGAATTGGTCTGTTGGCTGTGATCATGATTTTCCAGAATACAGCGAATGTGGAGACGCAGCTGTTATTATGGAAAATTGAGATGCCGCGCGCCGCTCTGCTGGCGGCAACACTGCTTGCCGGATTCGTGGGTGGCGTTGTCTGGACCGGATTCCGGCGGCGCAGGTAACTCGTTTGATTTTCGTAAGATTCTCAGGCTCTCCAGTCGATTTGCTCAGCAGTAATGCTCAAGGGCTTCGTGATGCCTTTCTGGCTCAGTTCCAACCTTGTTAGTCTGACCACACTTGCTGAAGCCGACCTGCATTCCGGTAGCTGGACAATGACGTTCACGCTTCTTGCTGTTGCCGCAGCACTCGTCGTTGCCAATGGTTTTTTCGTTGCCGCCGAATTTGCACTGGTGAAGATTCGTCCCAGCCGAATCGACGACATGGTGAATGAGGGGCGGCGGTTTGCTCCAGCGGCCAAATGGCTGGCCAGTCGGCTGGAACAGTCGCTGTCGGCAGGACAGCTGGGTATCACGATGGCGTCACTGGCGCTGGGCTGGGTCGGCGAACCGGCCTTTGCGAAACTGGTGGTACCCGTTCTCGAATTTGTCAGTATCACTAATCCGAGAATTCAGGAGGTGATTTCGTTTATCGTGGCGTTCACCGTTATCACGGCGCTGCACCTGGTGATTGGTGAACAGGCGCCAAAAATCTTCGCAATCCGTGAACCGGAAAAAATGTTGCTGTGGTGTGCCGTTCCGATGAAAGCTTTCTTCCTGATTTCTTATCCGCTGATGTCGGCCCTGAACGCGACAACAACGTGGTTGCTGAACATGGTGGGACTCAGTCAGGAGGATTCTCACGGGGAAACGTTTACCGAAACCGAAATCAGGGCGTTGGTTCACCAGGCGCACATTCGAGGGGAACTGACACGTAACGAACGAACACTGATCGATGCCATCTTCGAATTTGATGATCTCGTCTGCCGTCGGATTATGCTGCCTCGACATGATGTTGCATTTGTTGATGTGTCGGAACCGGTTCCCGAAATGATGGCCATGATCCGTCGCACCCGGCACACCCGTTACCCCGTTTGTGACGGTTCGCTCGATGACGTTGTCGGAATTCTGCATATCAAGGACTTGCTGCAGGAACAGATCGATGACAAATTCGATTTTCGTTCCATCGCTCGTCCTCCCCGGAAAGTTCCGGACAGTCTGCCGGTTGGAAAGCTGCTGCGACATTTTCAGGGCACGCACCAGCTCATGGCATTTGTTATCGATGAGTACGGGACTGTGATCGGGATTGTGACCCTGGAAAATGTAATGGAGCAAATTGTTGGTGACGTTGCCGATGAGTTTGATATTGAGGATCCGGAGATCGTGCCGGATGGTCCCGGCCAGTTTGTGGCTGTGGGCAGTACTCCGATCGAAGACCTGGAGCAACGATTGAACGTCACGTTTTCAGCCCCGGAGGCTGATACACTGTCCGGATTACTTATGCACTATGCGCAGGAGATCGTGGAAGAAGGTCAGAGTGTGCAAATGGGAGTCGTTCGGGCCGATGTGCTCGATGCCTCCAACGGACGTGCGGTTCGCGTTCGACTGACCCTGCCCGAAGAAAGTATTGGAAGCGTTAAATCCCGTCACGACAGCTGATTCCCGATCATTAGCTGAGGATTCCCGCAACAACTGCTGTCAGATGTCGGTGCGGTCGGAGGGTGGCGAGTTAAGGTTGGCGTTCCGGATGTCGCTGTTTCCCGTCAGGCAGGCATTTCATACACTTGCCGGATCTGTGTACTGAAGCCTTCACTCCCGTCGGAAAAAGTGTCGCCATGGAACTGCATGACAAAGTGGTCGTTATTACGGGCGCAGCGCGAGGGATTGGTGAGGCGCTGGCTCATCAGGTTGCGGCACAGGACGCCTCAGCCGTGGTCGTGTCGGATCTGGATCTGCATGATGCTCAGACGGTTGCCGGTGCGGTCGGCGGAACGGGCATTGCCTGTGACGTGAGCTCTGAACAGGACGTTCAGCGATTAGTGGACACGACCCTTGACCTCTATGGTCGTATCGATGTGTTTGTGTCCAATGCCGGAATTACATTCAAAGGAGGTCTGGAGACGACTAATGATGAGTGGCAGAAGATGTGGGATGTCAACGTAATGTCAAGGCTGTATGCGGCGCGGGCCGCAATACCGCACATGCTGGAACGAGGATCCGGATATCTGGTCCATACCGCATCAGCAGCCGGACTTTTGACAGAAATCGGTTCCGCATCCTATTCGGTTACCAAGCATGCCGATGTGGCGATGGCAGAATGGCTGTCCGTCTGTTACGGGCGGCAGGGGATCCACGTATCGTGCGTCTGTCCACTGGGAGTGCAGACCGACATGATCGACGATGAAGACCCGATTCATCGCTATTTGCACCTGCATTCGATCTCCGCTGAACAGGCGGCGGATTCAATCGTGGACGGAATCCGTTCAGAAGAATTTCTCATTCTGCCCCACCCGGACGTGGCCGACTTCTTTTCAATGAAGACTGACGATTACGACCGCTGGTTGCGAGGTATGCAGCGACTCAGACAGAAACTGACTCGCCAAATCAGGCGCCGTAACGCTGCCTGAGCCGGTTCTTTGCAGGAAAAAGAGTGGATGATGACGGCTGGGTAGAATTCGGAATGTACTCCGGCAGCATGCGACGATGTCGCTGACTCACCGGCAGAATCTGCCGAAAGTCACATGAGGGGACGCCAGTCCGGCCGACAAAAGTGATGCGTCACCACAGTTCCGTCCCCATTCTTCCCTCCTGGAAAGGTCGATCAATGAAATTGACAGCTGGTTTTGCACTTATAGTCTTCATTGCTTCCAGCGTCGTCGCCGGTGAAGAGCAAACTGCTCCTTCGACACTTCCTGTAAAAGAAGCGTCACTGACATCGAATATGGATGTCGCAAGGGGAGATCTGCATACCGTTGGACACAAACAGAATGTCTGTTCGAAATGCGGAGATGTCCATGGTGGCGAGTTTGTTTCGAGGTCACGTTCCAGTCCAGGCGTGTTGGAACGTATCCTGGATATCGAACGTCGCAAAAATAAATGGCTTTTAAGCTTGATCGGTCTTTAGATAAATTGACCTGGTGATTTAACTGTTGGCACTGCTCGGCTGCAGATGGTGTCTTTGGTTCAGGAACGCAATTATTGAGAGATGAGTGTTTGGGGCATCCTCGTCAATCGACAGACTGTTTGCTGAGCAACAGGAGTCTCTCGCCTGGACGATTGTTTCCATGCCGGCCGCACGGATCCGTTACCGCATTCTTGTAAACGTAACCGAGCGAAGATTTCGTACTGATCCCGGGTTGTCGTGATCGAATACGAAATCACCGCTCGGATTTTTTACGTAACCGTATGTTTTGCGTTTGTGAGTGAATCCATCGTTATCGGTCGGTGTCGGTTGCAGTGTCAGCTGTCGGACCCGCCGTGATTTGCTGACTGAAGAACAGGATGTGTGCTGAGGACTTTCCTGATTCCGGCGACAGACCTCCAGAATCAGGTTATGATCCCGTCACCCGGTCCGGAGGTGATGAGCATGGATCATCAGAAAAATTATTCAGTCGTCGGGCGTGGCGCGAATCTCAACCAAACTGGGAGGTTTGAGTCCATTGAGATTCACCCCGACTGGTCTCAGATGGAACACGACGACGAGTGGTATGATCAGGTCAGACGTCCGAAGACTCGGTATTTTGAAGATGTCTCATGTTCGGTGATTTCTGAGAATGACAGCCCCGACATTCCGTTTCGCTTTAGTCTGAATCCATATCGGGGTTGTCTGCACGGGTGCAGTTACTGCTATGCCCGGCCATCCCATGAATATCTGGGGTTGAGTGCCGGTCTGGACTTTGAAACTCGGATTTTTGTGAAGCGAAATGCAGCCAGTCTGTTCCGCAGGTGGCTTTGCCGTCGGGGATATGAACCGGCCCCGGTGATGATGTCGGGTATCACTGATTGTTATCAGCCTGCCGAGAAAGCGTTTCAGATTACTCAACAGTGTTTGGAGGTCGCCGCCGAATCCTGTCAGCCGATGTCTGTAATTACGAAGAACGCACTGGTCTGTCGGGATGTCGAAATGATGGCTCGAATGGCATCGCAAAATCTAATTCAGGTGGGTGTGAGCATAACGAGTCTGGATCAGAGTCTGACGAAATTGCTGGAACCGGGTACAAGCGCCCCGGCAGCCCGGTTACGAGCTGTAAAGGAACTGACCGAAGCCGGGGTTCCGGTGCATGTGATGATTGCGCCCGTGATTCCTGGTCTGAACGACAGCGAAATTCCGGCCATTCTGCAGTTGGCTGCTGATGCCGGGGTCCGGTCGTCGAGTTATATCCTTCTTCGCCTGCCACATTCCGTGAAAGATCTTTTCACTGAATGGCTGAAAGAGCAGCGACCGAATCATGCCGGGAAAGTACTGTCGAGACTGTTGAACGTTCGGGATGGCAAGCTCAATGAAACTGAATTCGGACGAAGAATGCGAGGGGCGGGATCCATCGCTGATCAGATTGCTGAACTGTTCCGGGTGTGTGCTCGCCGATCTCGGATCGACTGTCAGCTTCCCACTTTCAGCACAGCAGACTTTCGTCCTCCGAATGGTCAGGGCCGACTTTTTTGAATCGAGTTCGTGGTCGGAATGGATGGTGGAACCGGCGGGAGACAGGTCAAATTCGTCAACCAACACGACTGCTGACGAGAGCTTCTGAGTTGCAGTAAGCATCACCTGGTTGAGCGATTGACGGTTGAATGACCGGATCCGAGTCACTTGTTAACAGGTCAGATGTCCAAGTTGGCTGGTACCACGGGTTCGGCCGTGACAAACCGAGCCCGACCGTGTTTTCAGGGACACTGCCCACTTAGTCGGAATAGGTGGTCCGTCTGACGTTCAGGTGTGTTGGTGACAGGCAGGACGCTGTCGAATTCAGCCAGTGACGTTTATCGGATATGTGCGGATGGTCACCCGCATCTCTCCAGCTTTGCATTCAGGATAGAAATCGTCAAATTTCGGTCCTGACCCGCAGCATGTGTGACCGGTGGTATCGTGGATCTCCTGATAAATATCTGTCTATGTCCGGAGGTCTCCGATTGTAGCTGTACAGGTGATCTGACTGGTGAACAGGGGATTTGGATGATTGTGTGAGTCAGTCTCTATCTCGAAATGCATCAGGTCTCGTGTGATCGGGCCCGGGTAACCTCATCCGAGGTTAGAATGATTGAGGAGGTTTGATCTGCCGAATGCTAACTCACGGCAATTGAAATTATTCAGTTTGCCAATTACGCTTGATTTGTTATTCCAAACTGCCATGAATCCGGAATTCTTCGTTTGCGATTGAATCCGTTTCCAGCGTAAAACAGATCATCGACAGAGTCTGCCCGCGCAGTGATACGGTAATCCGGGCGATTCAGATTCAACCCACAGGAGATGTCCGTGAAACAGTTGTCCTCAATCGTGTTCCTGCTCATTGCTACCGTCGGCATGGCTGCTGATATTCAGGAAACAGCGCTGAATGTCAGTGTGGAACGTGCTTTTCCGGAAATGAGTTTCGATCGACCACTGATTATTACCCATGCAAACGACGGAACCGATCGTGTTTTCGTAGCGGAACAGGAAGGGGTGATTAAGGTATTTCCGAATGATCAGGAAATCGAAGAAGCTGCCATTTTCCTCGACATCCGAAAGCAGGTTGTCTATCGCGACAATAAGAACGAGGAAGGCCTGTTGGGATTCGCATTTCATCCGGATTACAAAAAGAACGGACACTTCTTTCTGTATTATACGACGACGGACGCAGACCTGACTTCAGTGGTGACGCGGTTCACAGTGTCCAAGGACGATCCCCACAAGGCCGATTCGAAGTCCGAAGTAGAACTGATGCGGATAAGCCAGCCGTACTGGAATCACAATGGTGGTACGCTGGCATTTGGCCCGGATGGTCTGCTTTATATTGCATTAGGCGATGGCGGGAAGGGGGGAGATCCTCACAGTCACGGTCAGAATCTGACCACTCTTCTGGGGTCCATTCTCAGGATCGATGTTGATCGACAGGAGGAAGGGAAAAAATATGCTGTTCCGTCAGACAATCCTTTTGTTGGCACGATGGTTTCTACGAACAGTCGAGGTGACAAGCAGGCTCCGGCGGTCGGTGAGATTTATGCTTACGGATTTCGCAATGTGTGGCGTCTGTCGTTTGACAAAAACACAGGAGACCTGTGGGCGGCCGATGTGGGACAAAGTTTGTGGGAAGAAATTAACATCGTGGAGGCCGGTGGAAATTACGGCTGGAACGTGCGCGAATCGAAACACTGGTTTCGTCCTGATGGTAATGACAACCGGAGCGATCTTATTGATCCGATCTGGGAATATCATCACGATGTCGGTAAGTCGATCACCGGCGGAGCCGTTTATCGGGGGAGTCGTGTTCCCGAGCTTCAAGGGAAATATGTCTATGCCGATTATGTGAGCGGATTGTTGTGGGCTCTGGACTACGACCGGGACGAGCAACGTGTGACTGGAAACTATTCACTGACCGGAAAGAATCAGCCAGTAATGTCATTTGGTGAAGATGAAGCCGGTGATCTGTATTTTTCGACTCCATTTGGTCAGTTATTTCGATTCAGGTCCGGACTGTGAATTGTCAGTCGCAATCGCCAAAGCTGTCGTAGATGGAGTCCAGAGGCCGATGTGATCAGGTCGGGGTATTAGCCACCAGACCCGGTTCACGCGTTATGACCGTGTTCAGTTAAAATTCATCTGCTGACTGACAAAGTCCCGGGATTCTGATCCAAGAAGAGAAGATTATATGTCACTGCACCTGGAGAGTGTTCGGAAGAATTACCGGGAACCGGACGGTACGCCTCTTCCCGTGCTGGCTATTGACGAATACAAACTGGTTCGAGGCGAACAGGCTGCTTTGATCGGTTCAAGTGGCTGCGGTAAAACGACGCTGCTGAATGTGATTTCGGGTATTTTGACTCCGGACTCCGGACGAGTGGTGGTGAGTGACACGGACATCACTCAGTTGCCGGAGGTTGTTCGAGACCGATTTCGAGCCGAAAGGATTGGATTCGTATTTCAAACCTTTAATTTGCTGCCGGGGTTTACCGCGCTGGAGAATGTGCTCCTTGGGATGACATTTTCACGGAATCGCAGCGATCGATCCTTTGCCAGGTCTCTGCTGGAAAGGGTCGGACTGAAAGATCGTCAGAATCACCAGCCGGGAAGATTGTCGGTCGGTGAACAGCAGCGTGTGTCAGTTGCTCGTTCTCTGGCCAACCGGCCAGCGCTTCTGTTGGCGGATGAGCCGACTGCCAACGTAGACCCTGCCAATCAGGATATGATTCTCAGTCTGATTCGTGAGACCTGCAGTGAGAATAAAGTGACACTGCTGATGGTGACACACGCCGCGGAAGTGGCTGAGAAATTCGATCGGGTCGATCGGCTGCAGGACTTTAATCGCCCAGAGTCTGCATCGCGGGAGGTCGTCTTATGAACCTTTTTACGATTGCCTGGAAAAGTATTCGCCAGCGAGGTCTGGCAAGTTCTCTGACAGCGCTCAGCGTCGCACTTGGAGTGATGCTGATGGTGGTCGTGCTGGTAATCTCAGGTGCGCTCAGGGCTGTTTTTAGCCAGAATACCATCGCCTACGACCTGATTGTTGGTCCCAAAGGCAGCGGACTGCAATTGGTTTTGAGCGCGGTCTACAGAGTGCAGCCAGCCATAGAGAATTTGCCATATCTGTACTATCTGGAGCTTAAAGAAGATCGAAGAGTCGTATCAGCAGTCCCAATGGCCTTCGGTGATGTTACTGAACAGGGTTCGTTTCCTCTGGTTGGTACGACTCCGGAGTATTTCGAAAACGAATACGCGCCTGGCAGGACATTCCGTATTCGCGGCAAGCGAATTAACGCCAACTTCGACGCGATTATTGGTTCAGAAGTAGCTCGGAGCAATGGGTGGGACATTGGCAGCCAGTTTAAAATTGTGCATGGAGGGGCCGAGGGGACACATATTCACGATGAACAGTTCACTGTGGTTTCCGTAATTCAACAGACAGGAACTCCGAATGACCGCACAGTGTTCGTAAACATCGAGGGCTTTTATGCAATTGAAGGCCACGAAACTCCGCTGAACGAAGTCGAGGAGCGGTTGAAGAAATTCTATGCCAGTTCTCCGGATCGTCTGAAGATTGCGCTGGATCAGATCGCTGAGGCTCGAACGCTGGAAGAAGCTGAGTCAGCTTCGGGACATGGAGGTCACCACCATCACGCAACTCCTGACGCTGCAAAGGAAGTCACTGCTGTACTGATTCGCACTCGCCCGAAGTCACCGTTTGATGCCATCAATCTTAGTTCTGATCTGCAGCAGGGTTATCAGGCGATGGCTGTGAATCCAATTGTTCCCATTCGAAAATTGATGACCGATGTGCTGGGCAATGTCCAGCAGGGGTTGCTGGTTTTGACCGTAATGATCATCCTGGTGTCCGGGATCAGTATCTTTGTGAGCATTTACACCAGTATGACAGATCGACGTCGCGAGATCGGCATCATGCGCGCTCTGGGCGCTCGACGTGGCAGCGTATTTGGGATCGTGCTGGCCGAATCGGTTGTTTTGTGCGTGGGGGGAGGCCTTTTGGGCTGGTTGTCAGGTCATGGAATCGCGGTTGTCGCCAGTCCGTTTGTGACGGCTGAAACAGGGCTGTTGCTGGACCCGTGGGTTGTTTACTGGATGAAGTTTGCTGTATTCAATTTTGAGGTTGAACTGCCCGTTGAATCTGTCCTGTTTCCGATGCTGCTGGCACTGGCAACGTTGGTCGGATTTCTGCCTGCAATGACGGCCTACCGCACCGATGTCGCTGATGCCCTGTCCTCATAGATGCTGTTGCAGGTGCGGTCTAGGATGCTCCCTGGTTGATTGTGATATCTTCGTCCGGAAGATACCTGTCGAGAAACTCAGTGTCTGCGAATCGACGCAGCACCCATCGCAGTACTTCGTTGGGTCTGTCGAGGCCATCCCCGTCCTTAGTGTTACCGTTGCGTAATTGGAATCCCTCCAGGGTCATGACAACATTCCATTGTTCACGACCAGAAAACTGGTTGATTCGATCCATCACACGATGCGCCCAGACGAGACCGTAGATGTCACGGAAATCGATCCACAACTGTTCGTGACTCGTGTTTCGACCCACGGTGCTGAGTCGTCCCTCGACGAGAAGTGCTGTGACGGCCAGACAAATGCTGGAAGCAAGACAATATCCGTTTCCTGGCCAGGGTGACCATTCCGTGACCGGTACGCCAAACAGCAGAATTCCGATCACACCAGTAAAACAGGCAGTCGTGTTGGCAGTACCGAAGTGGTTGCCTGCTCCCATGGTTAGCAGCAGGATAAAGCAGCCTGCGGTAGGCAGAGGAACCGCGATCGGAGTACGCGGACTCTGTGAGAACAACTGAGATGCAGCAGGCCACTGCAGCACGAGGATCATCGGGATTACGACGAACCATGGCCAGGCACGGTGGCCAGGGTTACGAGCACCGAGAATATCGATCAGAGGAGCCAGCAGAAATGCTGATGCCAGGGAGTGGATTGCCGACGTCACTGCCGGCGGAACCGCCGGCAGAAGCTTCATCACTGTCGAAACCATTACGAGACCGCAGGCAACCGCTGCCCATCCGGCCGCGCTGCGTGCAGTGAGTCCTGTGAGCGAGCTTCTGATTCGAATGATCACTCGCAGAACACAACTCAAAATGAACAGACTCGTAAAAGACATCCTGAGAACAGCATAGAAGAGAGTCAGAAAAGGATGAAGACTTTAGCCGAACATTCGAATTTGAACAAATTGGATCATATCAATGCCGGTTTTGCAGATTGGAGGGATTTTTTTTCATTTCATCGTATCCCCGGAGCATAGTGATACCGATCAATGTAACGGAGATGGCGGTAAGCCGTCCCGGATTCTCATGGTCATGTTATTGGCTTTGTGATTCAGGTTGATCTCAGGTACTGCGTCCGTCAGTGCCGTGGCGTCAGACAGATCATGATCGGCGATTGGAGCATCGGTCATGTTTGCAAGTGAGAATCGGGCTGTCGTGGGGGGAATACGATGCAGTTTCGGCATCATATGATTGAACTCCTGTTTGCAGTTCTTGTCACTTCCGTCAACTCGGCCTGCGCCGGGAATCATTCGGTTGTCCGGGATATCAACTCACGAAGTCCGCAGGAAGTTGCTTCCGGGCGACTGCTCGCCATTGGGCGTGTTTTCGGGATTCAGGGGCATCTGAAACAGATCCATTCAATGTATCGAACGGCATTGATGAGTGATTCCGCCCGTACGGCAGCTCGCGATCGCATTGCGTTATTGAACCTGTAGTTACATCAGCAGACAGCTGAGCAAACGGTCCGGACACAGACCAGAACAGGCGAAGCAGTGAGAATGTCAGAGCAGCGGAGGTTGAACAGATGAAATTCATAAATTATGTAAGCTTGCTGATGCCGGCTGTGATGTCGCTGACAGGTTGTGCCTCCCTGACCATGAAAGTTGCTGACATTGAATCCCGCGTGCGCAACACGTATCACGCCCAAAAGGCCTGGAATGAATGTTCGTGGTGCTACGATGAACTGGACCATCCGTTCCATTTTTCCAGAGGGTTTAAGGCGGGTTATGGTTCCGTAATCGAAGGTGGAAACGGTTGCCAGCCGACGTTACCGCCACGGCGCTACTGGATGCCGAGATTTCAGTCGGCCAAGGGACGCAGCAAAATCAACGCCTGGTTTGACGGGTATTCGCATGGTGCTCTTGCAGCTCAGCAGGATGGTGCCGGTTCATGGCATGAAATTCCACTGTCACCCACTGCACGGATGAATCTGCAGGTTGCGACGGCGGAACCCGACACATCTGGTGCAGCGGATCGCAAGATGCGTTCACCCGTGGTTGTACCACCTGAAGTGATGGCTGATGCAGGTGCGGTGGATTCTGCTCGATTGTCAGTCGGTCCTGAAGACGAGGAACTCCAGCTTCGCATCAACAACAGCAGAACCAGCCCAGGCAGCCGCAGTGAAAGTCCTGCCGAGTCCGTGCAGCCCTACGAGTAGGCTCTTTTGTGATGACGGTTCATAATCACCAGGTATCTGTGATGCAGGTAGACTACACCGGAAAAACATTGAAGAAGGCACTGCCGGAATTGATGGTAAGGGATGTCAACATGGCCATACTGATGTCAATAACAGGCCGGTTCCGTCGGGTTCGCAATCTTGGGCTACCCGGATGTCATCATGCCGTATTGATTATCTGTTGTATCATTGTGCTGCTTGGCAGCACAGGATGCCGGTCAGTGACCGGAGTACCTGTTTCACGTCTGCCTCGGCAGTTACTCGACGGGCCGTTGAAGGATGACTTTGTTGACATCAATATGCTGCGTTTGCGCCAGGATTCTCCTTCATTTTATGCCTTGGGGCCCGGTGATGTTTTGGGTCTGCATATCCCGGATGTCTTCAGTATCGACGGTAACGACGCCGTCCTGCCGTCGGTCCACTTTCCGGAGGACGGAGATCTTCCTCCGGCAGTAGGGTCACCAGTCGTTGTCCGTGAAGATGGAACGGTGACTCTTCCTTACATCCACCCGGTGTATGTCGAAGGCATGTCACTCGTCGAAGCTACCGATGCCGTCCAGAATGCGTATACACAGTCTGAAAAACAGATTGCCCGGGATGATGCTCAGGTGATCCTGACGATGATTCGTCGTCGTACGGTTCGGGTACTTGTTATTCGTGAAGAAAGTGGCGGTGTTGACGGAGTATCCAAACGTGGTACAGGTCATATTGTCGATCTGCCGGCATACGAAAATGACGTTCTGCACGCACTCAGTGAAACCGGCGGTATGCCGGGAATGGATGCAGAAAATCAGGTTTATATTTATCGGGGAATGATGCAGGACGGGATCAGCTACGACACCATAGTCGGAAATCTGTGTCTTAAAAACTGTGAGCATCCGTGCTTTTGCAACGAGTCACCTCTGCCGGATTCGCCTAATGTCACAAAAATCCCGCTGAGATATCATCCATCCGTACCACCGACGTTCGCTGCTGACGATATTCTGCTGGACGATGGTGATATTTTGATTATTCGCAGCCGTGATCAGGAGAGTTTTTATACTGCGGGTCTGCTGGGCGGTGGTGAGTATCTCCTGCCTCGCGACAGAGATTTGGACGTGCTTGGTGCGATTGCAGTTGCACGTGGGCCTATCGGAAACTTCGGTACGGGAATCGGTGGGATTGGAGGGAACCAGGGACTTGGGATGGGCCAAGGTGGATCGGGACGAGGTCTTGGCGGGGGGGGCTATTGCCAGCCCTCGGAAGTCATCGTCATTCGAGACCTGCCGTGTGGAAACCAGATGGCAATTAAAGTCGACCTGAATCGTGCAATAGCAGACAGGTCAGAACGGATCATGATCAAGCCTGGTGATATTATTCTGTTGCGATACACGCTCACTGAGGAATTCGGCAACATGCTGATGAATGTATTTCAGATTAATTACATTATGGGAAATCGTGGTGGAGGATTCTGATCTGCGGCGCACCGGCAAAACAACAGAGAAGGCCCCCAACCGGGGGAGTAGGCCATCTCAGTTTTATTAAAAACAAACGAAATAAAGAAAAAGCGGTAAACAATTTACCGAAAATAAAACACCAGCATACGCCG
>JAKVAZ010000007.1:350474-517042 GCA_022447225.1 Fuerstiella sp.
TCTATCGGAATGGGACGATTATTCACTGGGTTCCATTCCGATGGGACAGGAACTGGCAGTAACGCCTCTGCAGTTGATTGTTGCTCATGCAGCACTTGCCAACGGTGGATACCTGGTGAGGCCGCATCTGTTGCTGAAATCAGCAAATCGGATTTCAGTGTCCCCGCTTGCGTCCGTCGAAACAGTCGCTGCCAGCTCATCCGTGGAGTCATTGGTATTGCATCGACACATTGCCGACTGGATTGTGCAAAACCCAATGAGACAGGTTGTTGAACGAGGCACCGGTCAGTCCGTTCGCAATCCGTCGATGTCGATATTTGGAAAGACCGGGACCGCTCAGAAGGTCGACACTCAAACCGGGAGCTATTCGAATTCCCGTCATATTTGTTCGTTTGTCTGTGGTGCTCCGGCAGAGTCACCGGAAGTACTCGTTCTTGTAATGGTTGACGAACCAACGGCGGGTGAGCGCCACTACGGCGGAACTGTTGCGGCTCCACCGGCAGCAGAAATTCTCCAAAAATCTCTGCAAAGAGTCCGCCGTCTTGATCGCAGCGTGACCGTACGCCCCGAAGAAGATCTGCCAATCCGATTGCGATGAGGAGGAACGCCGGTTCCTTAAAACATTCGATTCCAGGAGCAGATTCTTATTCCGGACGGGAAAGGGATAAGAGTTTTCCGGAACAGTCAGCAATCGCGAGTGAGGGTTTGCTGAGAGCTTAGATGTTCGTTCGTGTTTCAAAGAAGTCTGATATTGAACACTCTTTGTCACGGAATTACCGGTTCGTCTGAGTCTGACTCAGGTTTATCCCGGTGTCCGGTTATCCATCCTGGCCGGGGATTCGTAATAATATGGACTGTTTGACCGGTGAGGTAATCGGACGGATAGGAAGAAAATATCACCAAAGATACGGTGTGACTAAAGCAAATCAGCGGCAAAGGAGTGCGGGGTCGTCATGAGCATGGTTAGCTGTCTGCTGTCACGTCGTCATTGACAGTCAGAGTTGCTATATCAACAGCTTCCAATAATATCTAATCAATTCTCATGCCGTCCGAAACTGCGTTGTCATTCGGATTTCATCTGTTTTTTGTCTGAGCGAGGCCGGTTTTGTCGGGTTCCATCCGCGTCCAGCATATTGATCATGTCACGATCGTCGTGAAAGATCTCAAACGCAGCCGTGAGTTCTACGTGGACCTTCTTGGAATGGAAGAAGTCGACCGACCCAATTTTTCTTTTTCCGGGGCGTGGTTCCGCGCGGGTGCGACTTTGCTGCACCTGATTGAAGAACACGCGGAAAGCGGAGTAGCGGGAACGTCAGTGGACAGGTCCCGAAACAGTCGATGTCATCATTTTGCGTTCGAAGTTGCAGATGCCCGAGCGGCGGCCGGCGTCCTTCGTGATCGGGGTGTGTCACTCCTCCAGGAGGTAAAGCTCCGTCCGGACGGAGCGGTTCAGATGTTTGTTGGCGATCCGGACGGGCATGTCGTGGAACTTTGTACATCCACAATGTCAAAATTGTGAGCCGGACTCTCAATTACGCGCAGCAGGGGGGACGTCATGGCAACTGAATTTGTACTGACGATGACGGCTGCAAATCGACCTGGAATCCTGTCGGCCGTCACACGTGCGATGTCAGAAGTGGGGGGCGATCTGAGAGAACTCAGTCAGACCGTTGTTCGCGGCTACTTTACGATGATCTTTTCCGCAGAGTTTCCTGACGATCTGACTGAAGACGTTGTTCGGGCCCATATTGAAGACGCCTGTCGGCCGTTTTCAATCGACGTCGGCCTCAGGAATCCGGAGCAGGACGTCCGACGCAGTTCTTCAGTCGATCTGCCCGATGTGCACACTCTGCGTATTGGCGGAGACAACCACCGCGGTGTTCTCGGGGTGCTGTCCACAGTGATTTCGATGCACGAAGCTGACATTGTGGGGATGCGTGCAATTCAATCGGACCAGGGTGACGGATTTGAAATGGTAATGAAAGTGACTGTACCACGACACAGTGACATCGCCCCGCTGATGTCAGCTCTCCTCACTGCCGGACGCGATTACAACGTTACCGTTGATGAGACAGGTGACCGATAAACGTTGTGTCACGGTACCACGCTGAATTCCAGTACAGTTGATGATCCAAACTGCTGCCCAGGCTCCAGAACGGTGTTCGGGAATTTAGGCTGGTTGACCGAATCCGGATAATGCTGAGTTTCCAGGCATAAGGCGCTCCGCAGTGCATAGGTCCGGTTTCCCTTGCCCTGCTGACCATTCAGAAAATTTCCCGAATAGAACTGCACGGCCGGTTCGGTTGTACGAATGTGCAGACGCCTTCCGGATTCGCGGTCAGTCAGAACGGCAGCCGTGTTCAGTTCTCCGGGTTCGGATGCATTGAGTACAAAGTTATGGTCGTATCCCAGTGTCGCTGTCTCGACCAGTTCTTCGATACGTTCACCAATGACGTGCGGACGGCGAAAGTCCAGCGGTGTGTCGGCTACCGATTTGATACTTCCCGTCGGGATGAGTGTGTCATCAACCGGCGTATAACGGTCTGCGTTCAGCACAAGGACATGACCCAGGATAGATGATGAACCGGCACCGGAAAGATTGAAATACGCGTGGTTGGTGAGATTCACCGGAGTTGATTTGTCAGTCGTTGCTGTGTAGTCGATCTTCAGATCGTTGGACCGATTAGTCACGGTATAAGTCACGGTGATATCCAGTCTGCCCGGGTAGCCTTCTTCTCCGTCAGGGCTGCTGTAGTCAAAGGTGACTCCCTGTCCGGTGTCATCTGCGAATGGCGCCGCATTCCAGATTACCTTATCCAGACTGCGTTCGTTTCCACCATGCAGATGATTAGGGCCGTTGTTAACTGCGAGTTCATACCGACTTCCGTTCAATGTGAATTTGCCCCTGGCAATACGATTACATACTCGTCCAGTGGTACAGCCAAAGTATGCATTGGCCGACGATTCGTATCCGGCAACATCGTCAAACCCCAGAATCACATCCTCCGATACACCGCTGGAATCCGGAACCTGCAGTTCCACAAGCGTTGCACCCCGGGTCATGACACGGGCCACCAGTCCGCTGTCACTGCGCAGCGTATAGAGTTCCACATTTTCACCTGCCTGTGTAGTCCCAAACGAATGGGCGACCGGCGCATCGGCTGCCTGGAGTTCAGGACTGAAAACAACCAACGACGCACAAACAATCATTCGCATCATCAATAGCACTCGCTTCAAATTCACAGGAAGAACTAACCGGATGTCAGTATCACCTGCTTTGGAGTCGATCACAAGGGGCAGTTTGACGGCTCCTTGGCATTTCGGTCAGGTCCGGAAATACCGAAAACCATTGTTCGCTGCGAGAATCGCCCGGCGGGCACTCTTTGGGTCCTCCGACACCATTGTCTGCCGGTAAACGCCGCTGCCTGTCGGCAGAACGAATTCATCCATCCTGAAATGCAGATCATCCGGGCGACTAGCTTTCGGGGCGCTTCACTCAGCTGCGGTATTCGAATCCGGTCCGACAGAGTCCTGTCGTTTCCAGGTGCCCGACAAAATCTCTCTGACGACTCGCTGAATTTCACCAGCGGCATCAGGTTCATATCCAATCCGTACGTATTCAATAATCCCCCCGGGACCAATGATCAGCGAGTGAGGAATTCCACGGACCTGATACTGCGACGCGACAGCCGAGCCTCGATCAACTGCGACACGGACATCCAGTTGATGTTCCTTCAGAAATGCGCGAATGGTTTGGGGCGAATCTTCAATATTCACAGCCACGAACACGAGTTCGGATTCATCAAAACGTTTGGTCGTGTCAGCATAGTCCTGAAGTGAAGCAGCGCAGGGGACGCACCAGCTGGCCCAAAAGTCCAGAAAAACAACCCGGCCGGCATGATCAGAAAGACGAAATGTCTTCCCGTTTACCTGAGGTAGTGCAAAATCCGGAGCGGCACGACCGACCAGTTTTGAGTCGGTGGAATTTCCTCCATTATTGTTCGCGATATTCCAGTCGGGTTCGACGGCATGTTTTGCACGCCACTGACTGTAAACGGCCGTATGTTTTCTTTCGTTGGGGTTGCCGAGGTGTAATCGTGAAATAGCGTTCGCCGGAACACTACAGTTTCCAAGGACGTTTGACTCACCGTGCAGCAGGCCATCGGTTACATGTGCCGGGGTCATCGACACCAGATATCCGCCGTGAAGAACCGTCTGCATCATTGAAGAATCTACCCGGGAGGGGCGTTCTTTTTTCAACGTACTGAGTGCGTTCCTGTTTTTTTCAGGATTCTGAATCCAAATCACGGCAGCAACACGTTCGCGGGGAAAGTGGAAGACCTCGAGTCTGGATTCAAATTCGACATCATCCTCGTGGACTGCAATCAGACGTCCTCGCAATACATCACCGTTAGGTGCGATCAACGCATGTGTGGCCGGATCGTTTCGGCGGAATCTTGGAATCGTCAATGTATGCAGACGACTTTCCTCATCGATAAATTTCTGTGCAGATACACCGCCGGTCGGTCCGGTCTGCAGATTTGACAGTGTCAGGTGGCGGACCGTTTTGGTCGGGGTCGTCGCTCCATTACGCGACCGGGCTCCGAAGAACTGACCAGTTCCGGACTGCAGCAGTTCGAACAGCACCCCCTCGTTTCCGGCACCGGCGCGATTCAGAGGGAACGTTCGCAGTAATTGACCGTTGATCAGAACTTTCAGGTTCCCTCTGTTCGTCACCAGCTGAATTTGGGCAGAATGACCCTTTGTTGGTATACGCAATTTTTGATTCTGAATGGTTGCGAAGGGATTTTGACGATCGAATTCCTGAGTCACGGCGACAACATTTTGACCAAATATCAGGGTGCAGGCCGATGCGGTCTTTGGTTGATGAAGATGGTCCGCGAACAGATGAACTTTCATGAATGTCCACTGGTCCGGCGGCCATTGTGCATCAAAATTCAGACGATCGCCCGGAATTCCGTTTTCACTGCCGAAACTGCCGCTGATCAGCTGGACCTGACCGCCTTCCTGTTTGATCTTTCCACGGATTCTCTTCCACTGTGAATCAGCAAATCCCAAACTACTTCGCTGTTGAGTCGATGACAGTTCGAGTGCCTGAATGTCGTTTGAAAAAAACTGCTTTGCTGACGTAAACGGTGAAGCGAGCATCACCGTATTTCCGGTGATGCTCTGCAGTCTGCAGGGAATCACGTCGTGGTTACGAAGATAGATGATGTCTGGATATTTCTGAGGATCGATCACTACGGGAGATGTTTTTGTACTTCGGGTGACGACTGCATCGTCACCCGACCGTAACGGAATACCATCGGCTGATCCTGTTGGTTTCCAGGTAAGGGGTTGCTCTCCGTCATCGACAACCAGGTGGCCGTGCAGCAGGCGCCCACCGACAATAAGTTCATCGGGAGCGCTGACCGCAGACGCTTTTCCTCCCAGATCGATCACCTGTATTCCCTGAGGATTGGCAGAGATTGGTTGTTCAGACCATGCCGGACGGATTGTGGCCACAGTCTCTGTCATGTTAATGATATGACCGCACAGTGCTCCGCCGTCCCGCCACTTAATACGTGAAGTGTCTTTGACTGACGCAGTGGACTCCTTCGGGATGTCTGTGGAGATTTCCAGTGACCCCGTGAGTTCAACGGGAATACCCGTTTCACCGGATTCGTTCTGCAGCCTGATCATCCGGTCGGTAATCGACACGACCGTGCCGTGATGTACGGTTCCGTCAACCTGCTGAATGCCTGTTCTGCCGGCAGCGAGACTGCCCACAGAGTTTCCGTTCCATCGTTCAATTCTGAGGTGCTGCAGGGTGACTGTTCCACTGCCGTTACGAAGCGACAGTGTGCGAGGCATTTGTTTCGGATTCGGCGTTTCATGTGTTGCCAGGACTTCACCCTGTGGAGAACACACCAGCAGACGTTCCGATTCCATGTCCAGATAAAGCAACAGGTGAATTTGGGTGGTATCATTGTCCATCGTTTGAATTTCCAGAAATTCCAGCTGGCTGCAGACGACCAATGCATCCCCCCACGTTTCCAGTCGGATACTTGTTTCATCGTCGGGGCCAAGTGCAAGTACAAATTCCGGTCGACGAACGAAACTCAGGATGATCTCCACAGACAGCTTCTTTTCCGTACGCAGACCGAGTGTCAGGAGCGCATCGTCTGTCGACGATGTAAGAGATCCGTCTGTTTGTTCATCCCAGTTTTTTTCGATATTCGGTCCGGACCAGCCGGAACGACCGGCCGGGCCCAGGTAGATGAGTCCCTCCTGGTTCACACGCTGGATGCCTGCAACAAGTATTCGAGGAATGCGAACTTCACCATGTCTGGTGCTGCTGAGTGTGAGATGATCGCTGTCGAGTGACTTCAGACGTCCGAACAGGGTGTCTCCTGTGGTCAGCACGATTCTGAAGTTATCGATTGTTGGAGGAGCCTCATTACCGGGTTCAAAAGACACGGTTGAAAGTACAGAGCGTTCCAGACGCAGCGGAGTTGCAAATATGCTGGACTCCCAGAGAACTTCATCCGAAGTAATTCGGATCAGTTTTCCCGGCAGAGAGTCTCCGGACGCCCACTGCAGCACCGCATTATTGTCATCGCCGCGGACCACAGCAGCAAAAAAAAAGAAAACAATGACAGCAGTCGGCACCAGGATTCGTGGGCTGAACACGATGTCGTTGAACTGGATGTTTATCGATGAGCCTGAGGTAAGCAGACGAGTTTCTTCAGATAAAGTTCCGGAACGGGAATTTATCCGCGGACCGGAATTATGTGGCAATCCGGTCCGTCTGTGATCAACTGAGATTCGGCGGCTATCGTTCATAGACGGGCAACAACCGGTAGTTCAGAGCAAGTGCCAGCATTGACATTGCGGTGCCGTAAGCCTGTCCGTGGCCGCTCTGAAAACTGCCGTCTTTGTTCTGCATTGATTTCAGCCGGTGCACTGTTTTGGAATTCCAGTTCTTCCAGGCATCAAAGTCGGCCTGAAACAGCGCCTGAGCCATATAGTAGCGAAAGTAAAACGGGTAGCCGGCTTCATTGTGTTCGATGTTGTTTATCACCTGTCTGGAAACAGCCTGGTATTCGTCCAGATCTTTGCGACGCCCGATGGACATCACCAGCGACGAGATAGCCTGCAGGTTTTTGGAACCTCCAAGCCCCCCGACACCACCGGAGTAGCCAACCCCGCCCTGCTTTGAAGTCATCTGCTGAAAATATCCCAGGGCCCTGTCGATGCATTCGTCCGAAACCGGAATACCTGCGTTTCGGGCCGCCAGAAGTCCCATCAATACGGCGCCGGACACAGACGTGTCCGAATCTGTTGATTCGGGCGTGTATCGCCAGCCCCCCCAGCGATTTTTGGACTGTGCGGTCACGGCACATCGCACGGCCAGTTCCAGTGCCTGGCCGATGGTTCGCTGTTGGGTGTCGTTCTGTCCCTGCTGCATCAGGTCTTCGTCGACTGCACCGTATGCTTCGGCAAGTCCAAGCATGGCGAATCCGTGTTGATACATGCTGCCTGGCAGATATCCGGTCGATGTCTGCTGCTGCTGAATCATATAGCGCAGCGTCCTGCGGATGTTCTCACGGTAGCGACCGAAGTTAGGATCCTCCCCACTGGCCAGAAAAACCATCACGGCCATGCCACAAATCCCGGTATCACCGGCCCCGTGCCCGGATTGACTGCCAGGCCAGTTTCCCTGATCTGTCTGATTGTTTGTCAACCATTCCAAACCCCGAATGTAGACGGTCTCAACGTCGCTGGAAACCTGCGTGCCAAAACGGATTTGCGGATCCTGAGCTCGCACCAATTCTGCAGAACTGACGTGGCACAGTACAGCGGCCGTAGTCAGCAGCCAGGTCAGAGGTGTGGACGTCCGGGAAGATAAGCCTGTCGGACGGACACAGTGGGTTTCTGAGTGTTTGAGACCAGGCCGGGAATCAGCAGGAGCGTATGGCACGGGCGCAACAACGATGTTCAACCGTTCAGGGGCAGATGAATCGAATGAACCGTGCAGCGGCATTGTTAATACTTACCGGAGATGTTTGAATTCAGTTGCTGTGTTCGACGGCACTAAAGAAATGCTCAAGGCCTTCGCGATATTCGGCCGGTAATTGATCATCGGTGGTACCCGTTGCCTGAGTGACGTCCCGTGATACGATGTGGGCATTGGGATCTGTTCCAGGTCCGTGCAGGGCCAGTGCTACGGCTTGGGTGTCACCACCACCACCTCCTCCCGGAGATGAACCCCCGCCTCCGCCACCCATAGAGCTGCTGCGTTTTGACTGCAGCAGTATTTCAATTGCCTCCGTTTGCGCAGCAACCGTGGCAGAATCGGTGATTGGTCGAGAGAGTAAACCGGATGCGTCCCGCATCGCTGTTGCTGCCAGGTTAATCATGTTCAGTTCCTTACTGAATCTGCGATTTCCATTCGGAATGGCGCGAATATCGTTCATTACTGCGAGTGTTCTCTCGTACAGACCGCTTTGTATTTCAAAGAGTTGCGCGGCTGATTCACCGTACTGATGCCGATCGACAGCTGTTTTCGCAGTTTCAGCAGCCCGTGTTTCATCCCGCAGGTCAATTTCGCGCTCAAGGATTCTCATGATCTCCAGCACAGTGGATGGCGGAAGACTGTCTCCCTCTCCTTTGCCTGTCCTGCATGCTCCGGACTCTGATGCCGACACAAGTTCTTCTGACCATCGATCAAGTGTGTCAGCCCAGTATTCCAGTCTGGAAATTGAATCACCGCTGAGGTTGATGCGGATGCGATTTCCAAGCAAATCCAGTTTTTGAACAATTTCAATCTCAGTCATTTCGTTGGCGATACGTTGGAATTTTTCTTCTTTACTGCGGCTGTAATAGGCTTCGAGGTCTGATTTGATCAGCCGGATCGAATGGCTTTCCGTTGCTTCTCGTTTCGCGATTCGTTCCGAGTTTTTACGTTCCTGATCTGTAAGCCTGGCACTGTTGATACCAAAGCCTTTGAACAGGGTCCGGTTTAGATCGCCTGCCATTTCCAGTTGGCGTCTTGAGGCAGACTTCAGTCGTTTTACAAAAGTACTGTTATCCAGATCATCCATGATCTGCTGCAGATCATCCCGGGTTTCCTCAAAATCTGCCAAAAGGTCAGCTTGTTCTGCGACCGCCTGATCGACCTGAGGACTGGTTTTCGGGGCTTGCCGTTTTGGAGAGTTGTTGGGGCCTCCCTGCAGTGTGGTTGACGGTAGGCCAAATACAGGTGGTTCTGACGGAGAATCTTTGAGGTCCTGCCTGGTTATGTCAGTCGGATTGTCAGGATTGAATCCGGATTCCTGGTCTACAAGGGCCGGTACTACGGGTGATGTTTTTTTCTTTAAACTTTGGGGTTCGGCTGTCCCTTTTGGAGTCGAATAGTCATTGCCCGCCATGAGTCCGGATGGTGACGTTTTAGGTGGCGTTGAACGATGTTCGGGAGTTTGAGGCTGTTTCGACTGAATCGCGCCGGAGAGCAGATCTGCCACTGACGGCATTCTGTTTTCGGCGATGTCCTGCATTTGTACTAAAGCCTGGGCGAATGTTTCCAGATGCCCTGACAGCATTTGCGGATTTCGCATCGCCTGTTCAATCAGACGACCACCCTGATCGGTGACCTGAGTAAGACGCCGAGCATTGGCCTGTTCCGACGACGCCTGCTGCCGGATACGATGTTGGTTTTTTTGTGTCTGCAGTTCAGCAGCTTTCATACGTCGTAATTCGCGGTTCATATCGTGCAGACGCATTTCCTGTTCGTAAACGTCGTCCGCCCGACTGGTCCATCGTCGCAGCTGTTCGCTCATCCACACGGCGTGGTCTTCAGGGGAAAGGACATGCAGAAGGATAGCCGGCGAATACACACGTCCTCGTTCCGGCTTGTAATCTTCGACCCAGGCACACAATTTCAGTGACTGAGGTCGTACCTGGTCCGATTTCGCACAGAACGTGGCCTGTGTGCTCATCGAACGTTCCTCGGGGCCGCCTGCCTGAACCACCTTGTCTGCTCTATCCGGAGTTGGATTAACCAGTGGATGAGGAATTCCGGTCCATTCTATTCCCATTAATTTCAGGCCAAAATCGTCAGTGGCGTTCAAGGAAAACGTAATCACGTCGGTTGAAAGTACAACGTGAAGGGGATCGTTCTGCACACAGGACACCTGAGGTTCACGATCATCGACAGCTCGAACGTTCAGCGGAAACGGTTCGCGGGAAGATAATCCGAGATGATCTGTCCATTCGAAACGGAGCGTGGACGATTCGTTCACGATGAGTTCGGTCGTACGAACGGTGGATCCGTTCACCGAGGCTGATCCGGAAGATACGGCAGCATCTTGCAGGTTTCGAGACACCTCAACTTCAAAAGCAACGCTGGATCCTTTCACCACAGATACAGAGCCGCTGCGGACATCTTTGGTCTGTTTTGTGTGATATTGCAGGTATTCAGGCAGAGTGACACTGGAGGTGATCATCGTCAGTTCGGGACGCGTTACGGGTTGTACGGCCACTGATTCGCGGACGTCTCCGATCCGAATTCTGAGCCCCTCGTCGGTCGTCAGTGGCGGCAGAAAAAAATCATAGGCCCGTTCTCTTTGAGCCGCCTGAACATCCGGCTGTCCGCTCAGCACGACTTTACCGAATTCGGGCGCCCACTGGGTTTCTTCCGTGAGTCGAGCTGTCAACTGAAACTCTTCTGCGTGGGGAACCACAATATGGTCCGGCAGTTTTTCTATCTGTGTGAATGTGAACCGATCGATATCACGCCACGGCATTAGCCAGCGTTCGGCTGCATTCCATACTGCATCGGGAGTAACAGCGACCGCTAGCAGAAGCAGAGATGTCGGGCCGGCAGCCGCAATTGCCCACTGTCGACTTCGATGTGTCGGAACGGCATCGCCAAAGTCTTGGTCGCGTACTGCAATATCGACCTGTTCAACTGCAGCAGTCGCCAGACTGTAACTTTCATCAGGATCTCTCGTCCCCTGGGCGAGTTCGACAACACCCAGCAGTTGGTCTCCCAGGTTCGGATATCGGTGAGTCAGTAATCGCGCGACCTGCCGCATAGTGCGAGTTCCCCACACCCAGCGGTGACATTTCAGCGGAAAGAACAGTCCAATTCCAAGGCATCCTGCCAGGAGGATGATGGCTCGCACGACAGGTGCTGTATCGACAAATCGATCGGTCCCGAGCACCACGACCCAGGAAAGCAACAGTCCGAAGAGACCGGAGAGAATCCCTTCTGCGACTTTAATCTTTCGGACCTGTGCCTGGAATTCGGCGAGTTTCGCCTGTGTTGTTTCGGGTAAACGGACTTCCTGCGAGGACATTCCGTGGATTCCGGATAAAAACTGGACAGGTACCAACGGTGTGCAAACGCCGCAGAGTATATGCCTGGAACTCTTACCAGGGCAGGTTCGTTTTCAGCCTTTAGAGCTTATCTGTCAAATTACTGATTCGATGAACACGTTCACTTGTTTCGCTCATCATAATTTATGATGAGATACCTTACTGAATTTTGGACGATTGTCTCTTGGAATTGGTCCGGTCTGGTTCAGCAGGAATGCGAACTTGATGGTCCGGGCCGCAGACAAAGACCCCGCCAGCTTAGATGCAGTGACTCCCCAGTCGTTCGCAGCAGAAATTATTTCTCCTTTTTATGAAGACTGCTGAATTCTATGTCCACAACAGAAGCTCACGGCGACCTGCACTCGAACGATGTTAATGCAATCGATGAACTTCGTGAAATCTGGCAACGATTGCGCCGTGAACTGGGCAAAGTGATTGTGGGTCAGGATGACGTTGTGGAACAACTGGCGGTCTGTCTTTTTGCCCGCGGGCACGCGTTGCTGATGGGGGTGCCAGGACTGGCCAAGACGCTGCTGGTGAGTCGTTTGGCTGAAACGATGTCGTTGAACTTCAGTCGTATTCAGTTCACACCGGATCTGATGCCAATGGATATCACCGGGACCGACATTCTGCAGGAGACTCAGACAGGACGACGCGAATTTGAATTCGTAAAGGGACCGGTTTTCGCCAACATCGTTCTGGCGGACGAAATCAACCGGGCTCCTTCGAAGACTCAGGCGGCGATGCTGGAAGCGATGCAGGAGCATCGAGTGACTGTCATTGGTCGCACCTATCAACTGAACCCTCCTTTTTTCGTTCTGGCCACACAGAATCCGATTGAACAGGAAGGGACTTATCCGCTGCCCGAAGCCCAGCTTGATCGATTCATGTTCCTCATTAATGTGGATTATCCGTCGCGCAGCGAAGAAATTGAGATTGCCCGCACTACGACGGGCGGCGACCATCCCCCGCTGGAGATGGTGATGTGTGCTGACGATGTATTTCGATTTCAGGAACTGGTGAGACGGATTCCCGTGCCACAGCATATTTATGAGTTTACCGTGGACTTGGTGCGGCGTACGCGACCATCCGTTGATGTGGCTCCGGAATGGCTAAGGCCGCTGGTATCATGGGGCGCGGGGCCTCGAGCAGTGCAGTATCTTATTCTCGGAGCGCGTGCCCGTGCTGCCATGGCCGGTAGTTATATGACACGACTGGAGGACGTTCTGGCCGTGGCTCGGCCCGTACTGAGCCACCGGGTTTTGACAACATTCAATGCCGAATCAGAAGGCATCACCAGTACGGATGTGATTCAAAGACTGATCGACGAACTGCAGACAGAACTGAATGCATGACGTCACTTATTGGCGGACTCCGGTCCGTTGTGCGTTGTTGGGTGAGTTCTTACCTGCAGGGTGCGTTAATATTTAATGCGACACTTCATAGAACCAAGCGTTATTTCCCGTCTTTCGGGACTCACACTGGACGCACGAATACCGGTGTCCGGAAGTGTGTCAGGTCGGCATCGCAGTCTTACGCGTGGGTCCAGCCTGGAATTCTCGGAATATCGGAATTACGTACCCGGTGACGACACTCGTCGACTGGACTGGCGAGTCTGGGGACGCAGTGACCGGTTTTACATCAAGGAATTTGAAGCCGACACCAACCTTCGCCTGTGTCTGGTCATTGATGTCAGTGGTTCAATGGCCTACGGTCCGCAGGGCAGTCGGCAGGAAGGGAGCACGAAGCTGGACTTTGCCCGATTTCTTTGCGGGACGCTGGCTTACCTTGCGGCAGGTCAGGGGGATGCCGTGGGATTGTCGTGTGCGGGTGCCGACTTTCAGCTGGAGATTCCGCCTCGACGGAGTGCTGCTCATCTCAGGCACATTCTTGACGAAATGTCCGCAATGAAGGCTGAAGGTGAAACGGGGTTGTCGGAAGCTTTGCATGCTGTTGCAGAAAAAGTTCCGCAGCGTGCCCTGGTCGTGATTGTGTCGGATCTGTTTACCAATACTGATTCACTTGGCGACGCATTTCAGCATCTTCGGTTCCGGCGTCATGATGTGGCAGTGTTCCACCTGCTGGAGCAGAATGAAGTCGAATTCGAATTTGACCGCCCCGTCAGATTCGTCGATCTGGAAGGGGCGCCACCGATGCTGGTGGATCCTGCGACCATGGCCGGACAGTACCGCAACGCGGTACAAACATGGCTGGAAGACGTCAAACAGATCGTCAGGGATACGCTCGTTGACTACCACCGAGTCAGCATCGAAGAGCACTATGCCGAAGTGTTGACGCGTTTTCTGCTGGCAAGAAAGAAATAGAATGATGTTCAGTGATTCAGGGTTCCGTATTTGAGTTTGCCGGTTGATATGAGAGAGATTGTCAGCATCAGATCTGTGTCAGCTCCATCAACGTTTGATATCCAACTCACCGGATACCGAACACCGCACAACGAAAACCATCATCCGTGACATTTCTCCAGCCATTTTTGCTGTTTGCTCTGCCTCTGATGGGATTGCCTGTTTTGATCCACTTCGTGAATCAAAACAGGCATCGGACAGTAAACTGGGCGGCTACTATGTTTCTGGTCCAGGCGAAACGTATGGCGCGAGGAATGGCGAGGCTCCGGTATCTGTTGATCCTGCTGTTTCGTATGCTGGCTATCGCCGGTTTGATCTTTGCCGTCAGTCGTCCGATGACGGCCGGCTGGCTGGGACTGACCGCGGGAGGAGCACCTGAGACAACTCTGATTCTGCTGGACAGGTCTGTCAGTATGGAAGCACGCGACCCCCGTACGCGTCGCTCAAAACGTGAAACCGCACTGCAGAAACTTTCACAACTCCTTCAAGATATCGGTCGTAACACAGAACTTGTACTGTTTGACAGCGTCTCTTCAGATCCTCGAATCGTCGATTCTCCTGCTGATCTAGCTGATATTCCGCAGACAGGCCCAAGCGAGACGGCTGCAGACATACCCGGATTGTTGCAGCGGGCGGTTGAGTACATTGCTGCCGGCGAAACAGGTCGCACCGATGTGTGGATCTGTTCTGATCTGCGAAAGTCTGACTGGGATTCTTCCAGCGGCCGATGGGACACCATTCGACGTCAATTGGAGCAGCGGGAAGGAGTTCGTCTGTATCTGTTGGCGTATCCGGATCAAGCCGCCGCAAACATGGCTGTCAGTGTGAGTGGAGTTCATCGCAGGGAGACATCAGAAGGCGCTGAATTACTCATGGACATCCGTGTGAATCGGACCGCGGACACTGATATGGATGTCAACGTGCCGTTGAGTGTGGTGATTGACGGAGCGCGTTCAACTTTGAACATTAAGGTTTCGGGAAGTGAGTTTGTGAGGAATGGCCACGCCATTGCGATTGATCGTGAGACACTCTCAGGCTGGGGACGGGTTGAGCTTCCTGACGATTCGAACACCGCTGACAACAGCTATCGGTTTGTCTATGCCGAAGCTCCAATTCAAAAGACAACGGTCGTTTCAGATGCGTTCAGTCACGGTGAATACCTGCGACTGGCTGCCGGAACGAGCAGTGATCACCGTCAACTGGCTGAGGCGGAACTGCTGACACCGGATCAGGTGGAAGCCATTGACTGGGAACAGACAGCTTTGCTGATCTGGCAGGCCCCGCTTCCTGACAGTCGGAAATCCCTGCTGATTCGGGAATTTGTGAATTCCGGACGTAGTGTGATGTTCTTTCCGCCGCATCAGCCGACATCAAATGAACTGTTTGGCTGCCGCTGGACTGTCTGGAAGTCGAATGCGGTTCCTTTAAAGATCAGTCGATGGCGCACCGAATCTGATTTGCTGTCCAGTACGGGCAGCGGGATGCCGCTTCCGCTTGGCAAAATCAACGTTTACCGACATTGCGGCCTCGAAAGCGAACGTGCAAACGTTCTTGGTTCATTTAACGGGGGCGACAGTCTGCTGCTGCGAGCATTTACCGACCGTGGTGCGGTTTACTATTGCACGTCTTTGCCAGGCACCGGTCACTCTACATTCATTGATAACGGCGTCGTGTTTTACGTCATGATTCAACGTGCACTGGCACGAGGGACTGCTGCTCTTGGGAATGCACGACATCTGGAATGCGGAACACTGACGGAATTCGAGGGAAACCGGTGGCAGCCCCTGGATGAACTCTCCGAACGTGTGCTCATGTCCGCACGCAGTTCGCGAGCCGGCCTGTATTCAATTGACGACGTTCACTACGCATTTAATCGTCCGTTATCAGAAGACCTGCCACAGATCATCACTGAAGAAAACGTTGAAGCCCTGTTTGACGGAATTGACTTCACCCGGCTGAATGATTCTGCCGGCAGCGCAACTGCGCTCGCCAGTGAAGTGTGGCGAATGTTTCTGGTGCTGATGATTGTGGCGTTGATTGCCGAAGCGGTGTTGTGCCTTCCGTCTCGCCGAACGGCTAAATCTGCAGCATCGAACGCGGTTGCTGATTTTTCCTACACAGGCTAATCAGCGTCTGAGGCCCTGAGATCTTCTTTATGACGTTTTACTGGACACCAGTTTCACTGACTTTGTCAGCTGTCACAATGATCGTTGCTGCTGCCTGTTGCTTTGTCAGCTGGAATCGCAGCGGATTCGCCCGCTCAATGGGGTTTCTGGAGCTTTTTCGTTTGCTCCTCATTGGACTCGTTGTTTGTTCACTGAACCAGCCGGAGATCATCCGGACAGTCCGTCCGGACGCACAGCCGGTTCTGGTTGTGCTGCATGACCAGTCAGGAAGCATGCAGACACGTGATGTGCTTCCGGCGAACGTCGGCAGGTCGGCAGTAAAACCCATATCTCGTGCTGATGCCGTGCAGCCACTGCTTGTCGACGGTCTGTGGAGTCCGTTGAAAAAAAACATGAAGTTGATTTTTGAACCGTTTTCATCGGACCTCCCTGTTTCGACGGCCGGAACGGACCTGAATTCAGCGTTGGCGTCGACTCCTGACCGTCATAAAGGTCTGCGAGCCGTGGTCCTGTTGTCAGATGGTGACTGGAACACGGGAAGCTCACCGCTGTCGGCAGCAACGGACCTGCGTATGCATAATATTCCGATCTTTTCTGTCGGAATAGGCAGTGAAGACCACCTGCCTGACATCGAGCTGACCAGCAGCGGGGCTCCCACTTTCGGTCTGCCAGGCAAGACGGTTCGAATTCCGTTCCAACTAACAAACTGGCTGCCTGAAGATCAGGTGATGGTTGTCTCTGTTGGTGGTTCGGAAACTGATGTCGTGGAGAAGACCGTTCGTGTGTCCGGGATGGGGCAGTTTAATGACATTATCGAATGGAAACCGGAGAAGACCGGCGAGTACGAACTGACACTATCAATCCCGATTATTCCGGAAGAAACGATAGCGGACAACAATGTGGTCAGTCTGCCGATGACTGTTCGTAATGAAGCGTTGCAGGTGCTGGTTGTCGAATCGTATCCTCGCTGGGAATACCGCTATTTGAGAAATGCTCTGGAACGAGATCCCGGCGTTCAGGTGACTTGTCTGTTGTTTCATCCGGGACTTGGTCGTGTGGGTGGCGGGCGAGGTTACCTGGACCGGTTTCCCGGTGAAACGGAACTGTTCAGGTACGATGTTGTGTTTCTGGGGGATGTTGGAGTCAGTACAAAACAGCTCAGTCAGTCAGATTGTGAAAACGTTCGACAGTTGGTTCGCAGTCATGCAGGCGGGCTTGTCTTTCTGCCCGGTTTTCGTGGCCAGCAGAAAACGCTTTTTACCACGGAACTCAATGAACTCTATCCGGTGATTCCGGATGCTACACAACCTCAGGGTGTGGGTGTGGCGGAACCTGCTCGGTTCTCGCTGACGGACTCCGGACGTCGCAGTCTGTTGACACGACTGGAGCCGGACAATGAACGCAATGAAGAGATTTGGCGGTCATTGCCCGGATTTCAGTGGTACGCGGCTACGGTACGTGCACGGATCGGTACCGATGTTCTGGTTACGCACGATTCGGATTCCACTCGATTTGGTCGCGTCCCTCTGATCGCCACCCGTACATCGGGTACCGGTAAGGTTCTGTTTATGGGGACCGATGGCGCCTGGCGCTGGCGAAAGGGACTGGAGGATCTCTACCACTACCGGTTTTGGGGCCAGGTGGTGCGCTGGATGGCTTACCAGCGAAACATGTCTGCCGGTGAATCGATGCGCCTGTTTTATTCACCCGATCGTCCGGAAGCTGACCATGTGCTGACTCTGAATGCCAACGTGATGAAAGATACTGGTGAGCCGCTGAGCGACGGTACAGTTTCTGTTCAGATCACAGCACCTTCCGGACAGACGGACTCGGTGCGACTGGCGTCCGCGGGCGATGATTCCTGGGGCCTGTTCACGGGAACGTTTACACCCCAGGAGGGTGGTCGGTACGAGTTGATCACGACCTGCACTGAGACGGGCGCTCGTCTTGAGACATCAATCTCGATTCAGGGACAGGAGCGGGAACGTACGGGACAGCCGGCCAGGTTCGAGGTGTTGAAAGAGATTTCGGAGATCAGTCGCGGCAGTCTGACAACCGTCTCGGAAGTTGAAGAACTGGTTGGTCAGTTGTCCGGCCTGCCGGATCCGGATTTGATCACACGACGTGTACGTCTTTGGAGCCATCCTGCCTGGGGAGGGGCCTTGATTCTGTTGCTGGGATGCTTCTGGTGCGTCCGAAAGCTTGCCGGACTGGCCTGAATCAATGACAGGTGTTTTCACGGATGCCTTGAACCTGGCAACTCCTATCGCTGATAGATTGGCAGATAACCTTTTTCAAGCTGAAGAATAATACAATTGATGGCGGTAACGTAAACTTGTCCAATGTCTGAATCGGTCCAGTATCCACCTGGTTGAATCCGTCGGGTAAGTTCTTCGTTTATCTGCTGACGATATTCCTTCCAGCGTTTGCCACCCTGTCGATAGATCACCTGTGAATAATAAAAGTGCGTATAATGCCAAAAGGATGCTCGATGGGATACGGGCCGTCTCGGCCAAATGGTGTTATCACAGTAGTCCCTCATCTTTTTGGTCAGATCTGTATCATATTCTCCCGCATTAAACAGAGCTGCCAGTGCGGCAGCTGTGATCGCCGGACGTTCCCCGCCACCTTTAATGCTGTACTCCACTCCCCCGCGGGACGTTGTGCAATCGGCAATATATTTTTTGGCTCGCTGGATGATTTCGACTGAGACGGGAATCCCGGCATTGCGACAGGCGCGGAGTCCCTGGACCTGTGTGATACACGTCGATCCTTCGTCAAAACCACCCCCTTCTCTGGCTGACACGTAACCCCATCCGCCGCGTGATGTCTGTGCGTCCGCAGAAAAACGGACGGCTCTGGTCAGCACCTGCCGGATCTGCTCGCGTCGATTAAGATCTTCTTCCTCACCAAAGACCTGACTAAGAAACAACATCGAAAAACCGTGCCCATAGGTGTAATGGAAGTCCTCGCGAAAACCAATCAGGCCATTGGGACGACTCATCGAAACCAGGTAGTCTGTGGCATTGCTGATCGCTCTGGCGTAACGACCGGTGGTGGCTGTGGATCCTTCCGCAAGGAGTGCCGTACCTGCCAGCGCTGTCATGGCGACGCGATATTGACCTTCATTGGCGATCCAGTAACCCTGGCGATTTTGCTGTGATACCAGATAATCGAGTCCCTGACGTACGGTCTGATCGATATCGTCATCTGCAAAAAGATCAGCGGGACATATGACCAGACTCAGAAAACAGATGAACAAACGCATCAATCGTCTTTTCGACGGAGGAGTTGACACTGACGTCCGGAACGGAACCAATATGGGGTATCATACCTGATAGTAGTTGCTGCGACGAGAACACTCCCTGCATGATGCATTGCGGTTCTGCACATTGGCTGCTGGTCGACGGCACGTGGTATCCCCGGTTTAACGTGATTACCACAGGGAACACTGTTCCGGAAATTACTGTCACATGAAGCCTGACTTCAGGTTCCGGATCGAAATAAAGTTTTTATATGGTTTTCGGCAGGTCATCATGGTGATCCCCCAACGACCAGGGCAGGCTTCGGTGGATCGTCCATGTTTTGAACGAGTGTCCCACACGCGACAGTCAAACTAGTCTTCATGCACAGTTTTGATCGTTTTGTGCGGCGGTGATCAGAGGCCTTGATTGTTCCGTTCAACAGTGGGATGTCGTCAACGGACAATTCGTACGCTGTTCAGGAACCATCTTAGAATTCGGGAAACGACAGACGCAGTTTTGTGAGACGCTGTTGACTTTGTACGTGACGCAACATTCAGATGAACCGGGCTGAATCAATGTCGGAAATGCCGACGCCCTGTGAAGATCATGGCCATGTCCTGTGCATTACAGGCAGCGATGACTTCTTCATCGTTGCGAGAACCTCCGGGCTGAATAACGGCCCGGATGCCTGCCTTTGCTGCCTGGTCGACGCCATCACGAAACGGAAAGAAAGCATCGCTGGCGACGACTCCGTCAGCCGCCCGATCGCCGGCTTTCATTGCGGCGATGAATGAACTGTCCAGACGGCTCATTTGACCTGCTCCGGCCCCAAGCAGCATGTTGTCTTTGGCGAACACGATTGCATTGGATTTGACATGCCGGCACACGATCCACGCGAAACGCAAATCAGCCGATTCTGCCGGCGTCGGTCTGCGTTTGGTCGGGATGGTCCATTCGGAATCGTCCTGGAATTCATCGTCTCGATCCTGAACCAGCAGTCCCCCGGAGACTCGGCGGTAGTCAGCAGCGCTTCGGCCACTGGTCGAGAACTGAACCTGCATCAGCCGAACATTTTTCTTCCATTTTGGTCGGGTGGTCAGTATTTCCAGTGCATCAGGGTCGTATCCCGGGGCAATCACGGCCTCAATAAATCGGCCCGGTTCGCACATGATCTCAGCTGCCGATGCATCAACGGTGCGATTAAATCCGACAATCGATCCGAATGCACTCACAGGATCTCCCGCGTACGCATTGGTGAACGCAGTGGACAAATCTGATGCAACCGCACAACCACACGGATTGGTGTGTTTTATGATGCAGACAGCCGGATCAGAGAAGTCGGCGACAGTCGCTCGCGCCGCATCAAGATCCATTAGGTTATTATAGGACAGTTCTTTCCCATTGAGTTGTCTGGCACAGGCCAGTGATGTCGGATGCGGTGAGGATTCCACATAAAACGCTGCTTTTTGATGAGGGTTCTCGCCGTAGCGCAGAGTCGATTCGAGTTTCAGTGTTGGCGTTAAGGTAGACGGCCAGGCTGAGTCCTCATCCGCATCACATGTAATGGTCGCCATATAACCGGCGATTGCCTGGTCATAACGTGCAGTTAGTTGAAACGCAGTTGCGGCGAGTTTGCGTCGTAAGTCATCGTTAAACGAGCCGTCCTGCAGACTTCGCAGCACGTCTGCATACTGCGACGGACATGTGACAATGCCTACGTGAGCGTGATTTTTAGCCGCGGATCGCACCATGGAGGGGCCACCAATGTCGATTTGTTCGATCGCTTCCGGAATTTCGACATTGGGTTTGGCAATGGTCTCTTCAAACGGATACAGATTCACGACCACCAGTTGAATGGGAATGATGCCGTGTTCGAACATTGCCGCAGCATCGGACTCCAGAGTCGGACGCCCCAGAAGGCCTCCGTGAATCCTGGGATGCAGCGTTTTGAGCCGACCATCCATCATTTCCGGGAACTCGGTGTAGCTGGCAACATCGATTACCGGGATTCCTGCATCTTCCAGAAATCGCCGGGTCCCGCCCGTCGACAGGATCTCAAAGCCAATTTCTGTCAAACCACGAACGAATACGTCCAGTCCCTGTTTGTTGCTGACACTGACCAATGCCCGTTTTGGCTGTTCCATGATTGTTGCCTTGTGGCTTAAACCGCAAATCCATTGAAAAAGCCGCGAACACGCGTCCGAAGACGAGTCTGTTCACGGCTGGTCAAATTTACTGACCGGACACAGGTCGGTCAAACCCTGGCAGGCGGTTCCGGGCCGTGGAAATGGATTCTCCGTATCCAAAGTCCGACCATTTCCGGATGTCAGAATCAAAATTACACAGAATTCAATGCTGAACAACTCGCTCGTGGTACGCCGGGTTTGGTGACATTCGTTGTGGCATATTCGTACCGCAGAGTAAGCTGATGAAATGGTTTCGGATGAGCGGGGAAGAGACTTGACACTAACGAGCATCGATTTGCCTCTGGTGAGACGCGAGCTACTTCAGCGATCGCAGCGTCGGCGTACCGATGTGATCAGCTGTGCTTATACTGTCGTTTTCTTCATCATTCCGCTGATCAGCCTGCTGACGATGCTGTTCATCTGTTTCGGCCCAATAATCTTTAGTGTTTTTCTGTTGCTGAACACAAATGTCTATGCCAAGTCTATATCGATGTTTTGTTTCATGTCGCCGATTGTGATTGAAGTTTTAAATCAGCTTGATGGTTTGCCTGCGGTCTACCACAACAATTTGTTTCCCGAATCTGATGTGTTGGTGATCCTGATGAACTTTCTGGTCTACGGTGCACTGGTCATTGGGCTGAGGGAATTCGTGTTGAACACCCTGAACGGGCTGCTGGACCGCGTTGATGATCTGTAGCACTTCCCTTGATCTGCGGGCTGAGCTGGCCGGGATTTGACTGCGGAGGATGTCGGACTCGTGTCAATCTTCCAACGCAGACAAATCTGTGCAAGGTTTCGAATCTGCATGAAACCCTGAATCACAAATGTTGACCACGTCGCTGCTTCTCCTACACTCTTGGCATGAAACGCAGGATAATTGGTCCTCAGGTTGAACAACTTCTAAAGTCTGCTCAACGGCTGGCAGACTTGGCCGACGCGGCTGCTGTGGTTCTGCTGACAGATGAGACCGTGAATTTCAAAGCCGTCCGCAAACTGCTGCGAGGCACGCGACTGGTGGTGGCAACGGACGATGTGTCTGTTCAGGAGGCTGTGCGCGAGGACGAAGTTGATCTGGTACCGATTCTGCATGAGCCTCAGACCAGAAGTACTCAGGTGTCTCAGGTCCTGCTTGAAGCCATTGCTGATGAAATCCTGCAGTCCGGTGACACGATCGTGGCCGTCTATTCGTCGTATGACAATGATCGCTGTGATACGATCAGCGTTATCGAACTGTCTGAGCAGCTGGCGAAGCTCACGTCCCGGGACTTACAGCGTTTGGAGACACAGGTGCCACTTGATACTTTGCGTCAGGTGGTGGACCTCGCGTGCGAGATTGGTCGTGAAGGTCGGGAAGGCAAAACGGTCGGAACGATTTTTGTGGTGGGTAACCACCGCAAGGTTCTGAATCTGTCTCAGGAACAGGTTCATGATCCTTTCCGTGGGGGAGCCTATCCCAGAGAGGAGCGACTGGTCCGTAATCCTCGCGTGCGGGAAAGCATCAAGGAGCTGGCTCAGGTTGACGGCGCGTTCATTATCTCGTCCGATGGAGTGGTTTACGGATACGGACGACATCTGCGGGCGTCTGCGGACGGACTGGCGCTGTCTAAGGGACTGGGATCACGTCATTGGGCAGCTGCGGCTGTTTCCAAGGCGACTGAAGCCGTTGCGGTGGCTGTTTCCGAATCCACCGGCACTGTGCGAGTCTTTCAGGATGGTAAGGTTGTACTTCGCATCGAGCCTCTGCATGCTGCCATGAAATGGCATGATGTGGCCACAGAATCGCCTCCGGAACAGTCGTAGCCCGACTGCAGCCTGAATGGTGAAGTCCAACGTAGCAATGTTACTCACCGCCGGCTGCCGTCGCTCTCTGACGTCCGTCCAGCCAGTTCTGCAGGAGAATCTGAGCCGCAAGTTTGTCGATTCGAGCCTTTCGCTGTTTCTTCGTGAGCTCTGTTGCAGAAAGGAGCACATCTGCCTGGACACTGGACAGGCGTTCGTCCTGAAAAGTCACCGGAAGCCGGGTAACCGAATTCAGCCACTGACCATATCTTCGGGCTTCAGAGGAAATACGGCTTTCGTCGCCCTTCATGTGTAACGGAAGACCGACGACAAACCCCGCGATTTTGTATTCCTTCACCTGTTTTCGAAAAAACTGTTGATCCGCCTGGCGACTCACTCGCTGGTAGTTGTGCAGCGGACTTGCAAGTTGCTGATTCTCATCACAGACGGAGATACCGACTCGTACGGTTCCGTAGTCGATGCCCAGCAGGCGACCTTTCTGTGGAACGTTTGCCGTGTGTTGCTGAGGAAGAAGGTCGGGGCGCTGATTATTCATCAGGTTTTTCCCTGTTCGTGATCATATTGAGTTTGATGACGGTCTGGGAGTCAGCATCCGCGCGAACAGAGAATCTCCAGGTCGACGTTGCCAGTCGACACAGAGAATCGTCTTTTTGACAGTAGCCACAGGATACTCGGATTCCGAGTTCACCCGCAGTGGCCGAAGCAGCAACGGGCAGTGAAAACTGTGCCAGCGAGTCTTCAACGGCTGCAGTTCCGGAAGCACCGTGCCGGAAATCCAGAATTTGTCCGGATATGTTTTCAGCCTCCCAGGACACCGGGGCAAGTTCATTGAGGTGTCCGCCGTCGGGAATCGCCAGTTTGACCCGGACCGTGACCTCTTTTCCTCGCTGTACGCTCTGTTCGGTGATCTGTGTTGCATGACTCAGATCGAGTGGCTTCCGCGGGGATACCGGATGAGGTGGCGTCAGGCCGCTTAGCGGCAGGACTCGCATCGCACGCGAATCCAGATCGACAGCACAGATACGATGACTGTTGGTGTCTGCAACATACAGGGTGTCATTTGCGACACTCAGTCCTGCAGGCTCATTCAACCGTGTTGTTGACCCTGGATCACCGGCGGTGCCATCACCCAGCCAGGTCAAAACATCGCCCGTTTTGGCATCGACGGTACGAATCTTGTGATTATAGGAATCTGCCACATACAGCAGGTTGCCACGTCGTGCCACACCGATGGGGTGCTGGAATCTGGCGGAATCACCGTTGCCATCAACGTCACCGAATGCGAAAAGGGATCTGCCTTGGGGCAGTTCGGACGTACCTGCAATCGTTGTAACACGGCCATCTCCAGCGAGCGGCACTTTACGAATCGATGATCCTTCGCTGTCAACCACGAAAAATGCTGTCTGGTCATGATTCACGGCCAGACCCGACGGTTGAGCAAATGAGGACTCCTTCAACGGACCGTTGATAACGTCTTCGCGAGCATTGCCTGCAAAGACACCGATGTCACTGGTGCCCAGTTGGTGGAACCAGATTTGATGCGGACCTGCCATGGCAATGTAGAGTGTCCCGTCCACATGGCAGACGGACCAGGGACTGTTGAGCGGGGTTTCACGCAGAGTCGTGGTAGAATCTTGTGGCCGCCCCTGTTCACCGGTTCCCGCAAGAGTCGAGACAGTCCTGGTTTTAAAATCAATGGTACGAAGCAGATGATTCTCGGTGTCCGCAACGTACAGCGTTGTACCCACTAGGCAAAGACCCTGCGGGTGATCAAATTCCGCTTCGGTGAACTGTCCGTCGGAACTGCCCGGCCGTCCGGATCCAATCACCTCCTGGACCTGACCGTCCAGGTCGGCGACCACAATTCTATTGTGGCTGGTGTCGCTGATAAACAACCGGCCTGACTCTGCATCGGCGAGCACTTTTCCTGGGTATTTTAGTGGTGTTGCTGCGGCTCTTCCGGATTCAAGATCGAAAACGACCGGATTCTCGTTCAGCTTACCGATGGCGCGATGATATTCGATCACTCGTCCAATCACGTCGTCAAACAGTTCGCGGTTTCCTTCCCCACTGCGGGAGCCCAGATACCGCCCCTGAGGATCAATCAGTGCCAGTGTCGGCCAGGCTCTGACCCCGAATTTCCGCCAGATCAGCATTTCGCTGTCATTGACGACGGGGTGCACGATCCCGTAGCGCATGATCGCGTGACGGATGGCTTCCGAATCTTTTTCATTATCAAATTTTGCAGAGTGAACACCAATCACCACCAGTTCACCAGGATATTTCTCTTCCAGATATTTCAAATCGGGAAGTACGTGCATACAGTTGATGCAGCAGTAAGTCCAGAAGTCAAAAAGTACGACTTTTCCTCGCAAATTTTTCATCGTGATCGGAACGGACGTGTTCAACCACGTAGTACCGCCTTCCAGAATTCCATCAGGTACGTGAAGAGCTGAGGGGAACGGATCTTCAGGAGACGCCGAAGTTTCTGCGGCGGAATCCAGGGCGGGGCCCTCATTCGCCCATGCCATCAGGCTGCACACACAGATGACACACGAGGTCAACACAAATACAAACAGTTCAAATCCCCGGCAGAAGCGACGTAAGCTGAACGAGATTATCATCATGCATGAATGTCCGTGAATTGGAACGGAGAGATCAGTGACAGGACAACTGATCTCAAACAGTTGTGACGTCCGTTACCCCCGGTCACCGTCTTTTTTTCAAAGTGCCGGTTCCCCCATCGGAACAGGTGCATTGCAGGGATCTTTTTATTTGTTGTCAATGTTGTATTAGGCAGTAACGAGCAAGCTGCTGATCCGATCACACCGTGAATCATTTTGCAGTCGGAGCCAGCCTGACTCCCAGAGAACGCAGTGTTTCCCGTGTCGTTACCGCATCTTTGAAAACGTGTGCCTGAATACCCATTGATACGGCCTGCGTGACGTAGGCTTCGATATCATCAGTATAGAAGCAGTTCGTGGCATCGCACTTTGCCTGAGCCAATGCTGATTCATAGATCAGAGGATCCGGCTTGAGTGCTCCAACTTCCCAGGAAGTTGTGATGTCGTCAAACAGGTTCAGAAAAGTCCAGCGGCTGCGCACAAATTCAATGTGAGTCACACACGTGTTTGACAGTAACACCAGACGGATACCCTTAGATTGTAGTTCTTCGAGCAGAGGAATCATTGGGGCGTTGAGTTCAAAGATGTTACCCACCGCCAGCCGCATCTGATCGATTCGAACGGACGCGCCGGTGAATGATTCAAACTGAAAATGAAACTGTTCTTCAGTCATTTTTCCGGTTTCAAAGGCGCTCTGCATGCTGTTGTCAAACAAGAATTCACGTACAGCCTCTTCGGAGACGCCGCTGGCCAGCACAATGTTTTGCACCATGCGGTCGTGTGAAAAAAAGACAAGGACGTTTCCCAGGTCAAAAATACAGGTTTGGATCGGTATCATGTTTCAACACCCCGTTAATGAGGCCACTTCGATTGTCAGAAATGACGCAACAATGACAATCTGGCGGATTGAACACAGGCGAGCGGCAGGTGACCTGCTTCGGGAGATTCCGAATTCGTCTGCCAAAGTTGTGCCCAGTCATACCAGTCTGTACTGGATCGGCAAAACAGCACGTTCTCCACAGACGACGTGCCGATTCCGTAGGTGATTGCCAGCGGGGCGGGTGACGGTCGAACCCGATGGGGCCGGTGCATATCGATGTTCACCTCTCGATCGAATCGGGCTTCGGGCCAGACGATGAGTCCGGCGGAACACACATCATAGGGATGAACCGTTGTCAGGTTGCGTTCGATCTGCTCCCGTACAATTTCCGCGCCAGCCTTGCGATAAAAACCCAGAAGAGCTGTGTCAAAACTGTGCAGCTGTGCGGGACTCACGTTACGTAACAGCCCCCGTTGCCCAACCGTTACAACGATCCAGTGACCTTGTTCCTGCATCAGGATCTGAATTGGCGGGCCATCAATTGAATCACTGTTAAGTGTGATGAGAATACTGTTGCAGGATATCCGGACACCGGCGAGATGCAGATCTGCGTCCCGCCACACCGGACAGGACTTGAGCAGCCGCAGCAGATCGCGCTGCACGAATCGACACAGATCGCGTTCTGCCCGATGAAGTGTATCCTGCCATGCGCGCCGCTCACTGAACCGCCTGAACGAAGCCGGCTGTCTTTCCAGTTGGCGCAGTCGCGCAAACGCTTTCGGAATTGTGCCGGAATGGAACCCGGGTCGTATCAGACGACCAACCGTCTCTCCGTAACTGCCAACGGGAATCGGCTGCAGTCGTGTCACACGGTTTGCCTCATACAGCCGCCAGTTTCCCTTCAGTTCCCAGACGAGAAAACCAAAGACGCCGGGAAACAGAAACCAGGTGGCTCCCACCACGAAATCCGCCTGGACCGTGCCAATGAAGTTGCTGAGGAGTCCTCCTGCCTTTTCGATCACAAAGGGTGTCAACGGCAGGATGATTTTATGAGCGACAGTGACGACCGGAAAATGCTTGATCGGGTTGACCTGCGGTTCAATCAGCAGGTTCACGTAAATTCGTATCAGGAAAACGATGAACGACCAGACGACTCCTACGACAGCCTTCACGATGACTGACAGCCAGGACTCCTCGCTGTGAAAACGTAACCATTCATCAACCGCATAGATCAGCCTTTCGACGCCGGAAAGCGCCCATTTAAAGAAGTCAACAATCCAGTCGAATGCGGCCATCACAATCCGTGCGCGGAGGTTGTGCCAGGTGCTTCCCAGCCATTCTGCAACCAGCTCTTCAGTATCACGGCCCAAACGGGAATTGATTGCAATGCTAAGAACAACTGTTACGGCGACCACCATCCAGATGTTCCATGAAGCCAGATAACCCGTCGCCCCGGCAACAATGCCGGGGTTGACAATGTAACGTCTGGCAGCCATGGTCAGCCTGCTGCGCCAGATCCCGCGAACAAGCGGCATTTTCAGTACTCGCTCCGGAAACTGCCAGGCAACCAGATGAACGACACTCCAGGCTGACCGCAGCAGAGCGACCAGAGTACGTCGGAAAGCCGGAAGGTGAATCAACGCCATTAGTGCCAGCCCGATTGCCACGATTAGTGGGAAATGAGTGGATGGCTCAGACGGATAGTTATCGTGTGTCCCCGGCGTCGCGGGACGTTCAGTGATCTCAGTCAGCTTGCTGTGATCGTGTACAGCATCAATCGTTCCCGCAACATCTGTCCGATCGGTCTCATCTGTGGACGGATCATCATTGCTCTCAGATGTATCCGGAGTCCGTTTGGTTCCGGGGACCTCAGGCGGGGCCGTGGTTAGAGAAACGTCAGATTCGGAAACTGAGGTGTCTACTCTGTCTGCATCAGACATTCCGGTGGAAGTGTCGCTGATTCCTTCGATCACATGGCGGGCACCTTCCACAATGATCAGCGATCCGCCAAACGGGATAACCACAAACAGGGTCAGGAAGCGGCCGACGTTTGTTCCAAACGCCAGAGAACTGACTCGCTGCAGCCCTCGGAGATAAAACTCGCCCCGGCGATAGACGCCGTCCAGTGCGACATCCAGTTCATCGTCTGTACGCAGCAGGTGGTCGCCCCGAAACAATTCCCGCAGATGAGTGAGATCGGCAAGTTTCAGATCATTACGACTGATTGCGTCACGCAAATAGCCCATCGTGAGATAACCACGGTGAGCGATACAGTCGAGTGATTCTTCGATAAGTTTGTCAAAGGCAACCTCTTCCGGAATATTACCAGGCCGGAAACCAACTTCGCGGAGAGTCTGACGAAGTGTGGGGCGAATACGATGACGCATTTGATCTTCCGCCAGATCCGCAGCTTCATGCAGAAGGTTGGTCAGTTGTTCCCTTTCCCTGCCGGACAGACGGATGTAGACCAGTCTCGCTGCCGAATTAGCCAGATGTTTGGCCATCATCACTTCGCGAATGTTGGTGAGAGGGCGTCGCAGCGAACGTTGTCCTCGCGAAACGATCCACTTAACGAGATCTACCTGATAAGTGACCCGTTCGTAATCCATACAGACCTTTTGAAGGTCATGCAGTAGCTTCTTATCGGTATTCCAGAATCCATGTGTTGCGTTGCGGAAAAGTTCCCGAAGTGACTCGTGCCATGCATCTTTGTCGTTCACATCAAATTTCAGCGCCCGCTGCAGGCGGGCCACCAGTGTCCCAATGTCTTCTTCTGCCGATTCCAGAGCATTCTCACGCAGTTCATTTGTGGTGGCAGATTCCGCTCCGTACATCGCAGCGAGTCCGGCCGCCACTGTATTGCCTCTCTCAGTTGCACGTTGGCGACGGCGTCGGAGTCTTTGAAATCGGCGTTCTGAGGGGCGGACCGGGCCACTTTCAAACCAATCCTGGCGAACACCCGACAGCTGGGCTTCGTCCAGCACGACCTGAGATGTTGTATCGGGGTCCGGTGCGCCGGTCAGACGCGTAACCTTGTACATCAAATCCGGGTCGATCCGGACGTCGGAAATTAACTCCTCCGGGCTGCGCCGGGTTAGTGAGGGAAACCAAATCGGAATCAGGTCTGGTGCAAATCGGTTGAATTCCCACCAGATCGCCATGAATTCACCAAAAGCCTCCATCCGTGATTCCGGATCGATCAGTCGGTTTTCGCTGGCCAGCACAGCATGGACTTCGTCAAACTCGACCTGGCCAATACGGTCGATGTGCGATTGAATCTGCGCTCTTGTCAGCTTTCCGGAATCCATCAGAGCACGGACGGCCCGGTCAATCGCTCCGTGGAAAAGCCGTCGCCAGACGAGAATCATCTGGTCCTGTGTAGAGGTTCCGGTCACCTCATGTTCTTCAGGAACTGCAATGAGCAGGACCGGGTCGGGCAGTGATTCAAAGGAATCCAGCCCCAGTTCGTCCGGATGGGTGAGTTCACGTACGTCATTTGCCGAAACAACACAGACTTCTGTGTGTGGAATGCGGGGTAACAGACGTGCAAAGTTGCCCAGTTCCCGAACCAGTCTTCGAGTCACCCGGGGTTCAACTAAAAACGTACCGGTATCCGCCTGTCGAACGGCCAGCCGAAGTTGCGACGTTGTATTGTCATCAAAATGTGTGAGATCCGGAGTCACCACATTATTCCTCGTTGAATCCGTCCGGAAACACAATATCCGACGCAGCCAGGCAGCGTCCAGTTGTCAGGGCAGGAATACTATGGTTGGGGAGAGTCAAGGGAGACTGAGGATCGTGATATCGCCCGTTTGGTGTTTGACAAACGCGTCTCTCGACGGGTAAAACAAAGGACTCGGTTGTGCGGGGATGCCTGATTGGTGTGACCTGCGGGGTGGATTTTTCGTTGCCAGCCTCTCAGTGGTTCTGAGTGTGGCTGGGACAGAGGCCTATCCACTCTGTGTCCTGCGCCGGATATTAGATGTGAGGTCAGTATGAGGTTTGTGACAACAGTTGCTTTTGCGGTCTGTATCGGTGTCTGTGGATTTCCGACGAATGCCGTCGCGGGCTGGTGTTTTCCGGTTCCTTTTTTTGGAGCCTGGGGGGCCGGCTATGCGCCATTCTATGGGAATTGCTGCGGGGGCAGTGGCTGTGGTCCGATGGGCTATGCCGTTCCCTGTCGTGTCGGTTATTACGGGGGCTCTGTATGCTGTTCATCGGCTTGCAATTCTTCCTGTGGCGTCGGATGCGGGGCTGATTGTGGTGCGGCCTGTGGGACTTCCAACGGCTCCGATAAGCTGCCGGATCCGGCCCGCGATCCGGGTTTTCCGGATGGTGTTGACGACGATGAGCGAAGTAAAGCAGACCCTGGTTGGGACAAACAGGATAACAACAGTGACAAAACCCGGAACCGTGACGGATCCGGACGTAACGGACAGGAACAACTACGTTCGGATGAGGATAAGCCCGAGTTTCTTCGGCGAGGTAGAGGTAACAGTACTCCGAAGGATGCCGGGAGCCTTAACGGACTGGAAGCTGAGGACGAGCGGTCATCGGCCGACGATGATTTCGGCGTTGACGGTGGATATGGTCGGAGATCACCCTTCGAAGCACCTGCCGAGAACTTTAATTTTGATAGCGATGATGCGATCGACATTGATACGCGGAAACCAAAGCAGAATGAACCGATTTACGACACGGAGTCAACAGACGAAGGTGCCGAGTCTGAATCCACAGAAAATAGGGATGACGATGTTTTCGCCCCTCCTGCTGATGCCGAGACACGAATCCGGGGTGACCTGTTGCGTGGCGTCCTTTCAGAGTCTCAGGCTCGTGTAAAACACGACATGTCAACTGCAGATTTGCGACTGACTTTACGAATTCGTCGCGCTCGACAATCGCCTTCGGTCCTCTGGACAGGCAGGCAGAGCACACGGCAACGGTCGTTGAACTGGATCGGGGCACCGGTGCAGGATGGTCGCATGAGACTCTGACCGACATGTCTGATGTTTCCGCAGACGTTGTGTCACGTGATAAGTGAATTCTGCAGTGACTGCAGTGTTGTCGGACATTGCTATGTGAAACTGATTCGGCCATCGGGTCAGGTTTCGGCAGTACTTGGCCCAGAAGTGGCCGGTCTGCAAATCCAGTCACTGGGAGAAAACGGGGGGCCTGAAACAGACGTTCCCGTGAACTCAGACGTACTCCGGGCCGGATCGTATTTCCGGAAAATGATGTTTTTGGGCCAGGAGATTCCGCATGAACCGTGTACACCGAACTTTGATCAGCGTGGTACTCGCGATGATCATGCCGGCCTTGGCATGCGCACAATCGGTGGTCAACCGTAAATACGGTCAGTCCGACAAATTTCGACAGTTAACAGAAGTGCTGCCCACGCCCAACTCAGTGCGGACTGCTTCAGGTGCTCCTGGTCATCAATACTGGCAGCAGAAAGTTGACTATGACATTAATGTGACTCTGGATGATGAACACCAGCAAATTTCCGGTGAGGAAACGATTACTTACCGTAATAACTCTCCCGATACGCTTAAGTATCTGTGGCTTCAGCTGGATGCCAACAGGTTCCATCCTGACTCGAACAGTAACAGGCATCAGTCCGCAGTAATCCGGGACCGAATGACATTCGATCGGCTCCGCGCAACATTATATACGCGTCGATTCAGGGGGGGGTGTCGCATCAGATCGGTGACGAGTGCTGTGAATGGAACCAGACTCGGGTATCAGGTCGTCGGCACACATATGCGTGTTGATCTGTCTGAGTCTTTGAAACCTGACAGGGAGTTCCGGTTCACTGTATCCTGGAAGTACAATATTCCGGACGCAGGGATAATCCGAACTCGTGGCGGGTTCGAATTCTTTGAGGACGACGGAAACTATATTTACGAAATTGCCCAGTGGTTCCCGCGTCTCTGCGCCTATTCCGATTCGGAGGGCTGGCAACACAAGGAATTTTTGGGCCGAGGTGAATTCTCACTGGAGTTTGGTGACTACGTCGTTCGAATCACAGTGCCGAATGATCACATTGTGGGGGCCACGGGTGAGTTGCTGAATTCTGAGCAGGTCCTCACAAAAAAACAGCGCAAAAGACTGGAACAGGCACGCAGCGCAGATGCTCCGGTATTCATAGTGACCCCGGATGAAGCAAAGGCTAATGAAGCAGAACCCGGCACAGGGTCACGAACGTGGATCTATTCTGCAAACAACGTTCGTGACTTTGCATTTGCCAGTTCGCGTAAGTTTATCTGGGACGCCTGGGGCCGCAATATTCATGGCAACATCGTGATCGCCATGTCGCTGTATCCGAATGAAGGAGAACCGTTGTGGAGTAAATATTCGACACATGCGATTGTTCATACTCTGAATGTGTACTCCAGGTATTCATTTCCATATCCGTATCCCGTGGCCTATTCGGTGAACGGTCCGGTCTACGGGATGGAATACCCGATGATCTGTTTCAATGGTCCGCGGCCGGAAAAGGACGGAACCTATTCAGCACGTACCAAATACAGTCTGATTTCCGTCATCATCCATGAAGTGGGACACAACTATTTTCCAATGATCGTGAATTCAGACGAACGTCAGTGGACATGGATGGATGAAGGTATCAACACGTTCCTGCAGTATCTGGCTGAAGTCGAATGGGAAGACAGATATCCGTCGCGGCGGGGCGAACCGAAAGACATTGTCCGTTACATGGCCAGTAAGAATCAGGTTCCGATCATGACCAATTCTGAATCGATTCTGCAGTTTGGCAGCAATGCTTACAGCAAACCGGCCACGGCCCTGAATATTCTTCGTGAATCCGTGCTGGGTCGGGAATTATTTGACTTTGCTTTTCGTGAGTTTTCTCAGCGATGGATGTTCAAACGTCCCGGTCCGGCAGACCTGTTTCGCACGATGGAAGACGCTTCGGGTGTGGATCTGGACTGGTTCTGGCGCGGCTGGTTCTATACGACGGACCATGTGGATATCGCCGTCACCAGTCTGCGACGTTTTAACATAGACTCGGGGGACCCCGAAGAAAACAGTCGGCTGAATAAGGAAACACGGGAGGCGGAACCGGAGACGCTTTCTCGCCGGCGCAATGCCGATTTGTCAAAACGAACGGATCTTTATCCCGATTTGTCGGACTTCTACAACGCGTTCGACGAGCTGGATTTTACGAAAGAGGAACTGCAGGAATACAAAAAGATGTTCAGTGATCTGGAACCTGACAGGAGGACACTGCTTAAGAACCGTCAGAATTTTTACCTGATCGATCTTGAAAATCGCGGCGGGCTGGTCATGCCGGTTGTGCTGCAGCTGAACTACAAAGACGATACAACCGAAGAGCTGCGACTTCCGGCTGAGATATGGGTCCGAAACTCGAAAAACGTGTCGCATCTGGTTGTGAGTGAGCGGGAAATTGTATCTGTACAGCTGGATCCTCGTCTGGAATCTGCTGATACCGATCTTTCCAACAATATCTATCCACCTGAAATTAGCAGGAGCCGTTTTCAGCTCTACAAAGAGAAAAAAGAAAAGAACGAAATGCAAAAGGCAGGATCTGGCTCAGATGACGACAGCGATTTAGAGGCAGAAGAAAACTTATCGGATGAGGAGAGTACAGGGTCGTGAGATGTTTTCTGACGCTTATTCTGCTGGTTGTCGCGGGGGCCGCAAAGACGGACGCACATCCGGGGCACACACAGTTGACGGAAGTCGAATGGAATCCTGTCTCGGAGCGTTTTGAAGTGGCCATGAAGCTGGATGCGGCCGGACTGGAAGACAGTCTGTCTGTTCAGACCGGTAAGCGGTTTCGGCTGGATATGTCAGAGGATATCGACAAAAAACTTGAAAAGTGGATGTCGAAGCACTTTCAAATCACGGACCGTGATTCCACCCGTGTTGGACGGGTCCGGTGGATCGGACGCGAACTGCAGCGTCAGACGGTATGGCTGTATTTTGAATATCTTCCGGCCAGAGGGGGCACACTGACACGACCTGCGGATATCGCGGAAAATGACGGCATCGGAGGAATTGACATGTCTCAGCTTCGGCTGCAGAATTGGTGTGTTTTGAACGTTCGACCGGAATCGGTTCACTACGTCATACTACGTGACGGAAAGAATGTCAGGTACGGGCACTGCAGTCTCGATCAGCCCGTTCTGGAATTAACTGCTCAGCCGTATCCTGTCTCCGGAACGCAGCGCTCACCAGTCATGATTCAGGGGCACTGACCGACCAGCGATTGCGATTCTTTAGTTAGCCGCTAGGCTGTTGTCTCTGACCGGATCCTTTTGACATTTGACCGGTTTTCACTTATCCGGTGTTTCTTTGATATGAGTTTCTGAAGCTACGCCGTGACCGTGGAAACAGGGGCGTAACAATATGTCCGGATTACCGGACGGTTCGCAGGATTTTAATCTATGCCATCTGCATCTGATGTGTTTGCTGCCGCATCCGAACAGGGTCGGATGACATTTATGCCGTTTATCACTGCGGGCGATCCGGATTTGGACACAACGGCTTGTGTTCTGCGGGGACTGGCCGATTGCGAAGTCGATTTGATTGAACTTGGGTTCCCGTACAGTGACCCGATTGCTGATGGTTCCGTGATTCAGGCTTCATATACCAGAGCGCTCAGTACAGGAATCACAATCGATGGGATCTTTCAGATGCTTGACGGTCTTCCCACCGATACAATGCCACCGGTTTTTTCGATGGTGTCGTTTGCCATCGTCTATCGTTATGGCGTCGATGATTTTCTCTGCAAAGCCCGGGACTCCGGTTTCAGCGGGTTAATCATTCCTGATCTTCCTGCGGATGAAGCCGGGGATTTTTCACAGAAGACACAACAATACAATTTGGATCTCGTTCAGCTGATTGCTCCAACGACGACAACTGACCGTACCAGTACAATTCTGAGTGCAGCCCGTGGCTTCGTTTATTGCATCTCAGTGGCTGGTACGACCGGTATCCGTAACGAATTACCCGACGAACTGGCAGGTCAGCTCAAAGAGCTGCGTCGACAGACTACGCTTCCTCTTGCTGTGGGGTTTGGGATCAGTAGTCCGATACAGGTTGCGAAGCTGGAAGGATATGCAGACGGAATTATTGTGGGATCAGCGATCGTGCGGCTTATCTCTGAAGCGAATTCGTCCTCTGCTGCTGTGGATTCTGTCAAAGAATTCGCTAGAGGTATGAATGCCGCTGCCGCTGCAGTTCAACCGTCCTCAGGTCGTTGAAGGTTCGGTCGCTGCAGTCGGCTCACGGTCCGTTTGCAACTACCTGGTCCAGCCGGGTTCGTTACTCTCCGCTGCCAATCGGGACGGAGACGAACCGTGACAGCATGTCGCCATCGCCACTCCTGGTTCGCACAAGCATCAGCACCTTATCAGAACCTGTCACTGTCTGAGCGGACCGTTCCAGATCGTCTACGTTTGTGATACTGGTGTTGCCAATTCGACTAATCAACATGCCGGGTTCAAGTCCGGCCTTTTCTGCCCCGCTGTCGGGTCGCACGGAGGTAATCACGACACCTGCAGCCATTGTTCCGAGCTGTTCTGCAAGTTCGGCGGTGATGTTCTGAGCAGTCAGGCCGAACTCGTTGAATCGGGCTGTTGCATCAGATTCCACAGGTGTCTCTGTTTTCAGAGGAAGTGCAGCCAGGTCATTCGGTTTGACAGCCACTGTAATACTCAGTTCGATTTCCTGGTTGTTTCGCAGAACACGAACAGAATACGTCTGCCCGGCTCGCAGTCGTTCAACAAGTCCAATCAGATATCGATAGTTCGTGATCGTTTTGCCATTTACGGAAATCAGCACGTCCCCAATCTGAAAGCCTCCTTTTTCTGCAGGACTGTCGACGATGACGTCTGTGACAAGGATTCCCTGCGGAACCGAAAGATTCAAATGTTCAGCCAGAGTGGCGTCGATCTGCTGCATACGGATTCCCAGATACGCTCGTTGTACGCTTCCGGATTCCACCAGCTGGTCGGCAACCCAGCTGGCTGCTGTGATCGGGATCGCAAAACCAACTCCGTCGTATCCTCCTGATGCGGTGGAAATTGCCGTATTGATACCGATGACCTGTCCATGAAGATTCACAAGCGGACCGCCACTGTTTCCTGGGTTAATCGCTGCGTCGGTTTGCAGGAATTCCTGTGTGGTTTGAGATCGCTGCAGTCCACGTGATTTAGCACTGATAATGCCCTGAGTCACAGTTCGGTGTAGTCCGAAGGGGCTACCGAATGCGAGAACCCAGTCACCGATTTCCATTCCTGCATCATCGCCGAGTTCCAGAAAGGGCAATTGTTCATCCACTGTGATTCGGACGATTGCCACGTCGGAGTCATCATCGGTACGAATATCGGTAGCGGAGAACTCTCGACCGTCACTGAGTCGAACAACGACTTCTTCTGCATCCCGTACCACGTGACTGTTGGTCATGATCACGCCGTCGGCCGATATAATGAATCCGGAGCCTTTTCCACCAGGTAATCGTCGCCGACGCTCCATGGGGCCCTGTTCCAGAAACTCACGAAATTGCGGACTATCACCGAAAAATCGTCTGAACAGTTCGTCGTCTCCGAATGGATTTCTTCGGTCAATCGTTTCACGGATGAGCTTACCGGTTGTGGCAATGGAGACAACAGCCGGCATGGATCGTTTCGAGACATGTCGAAATGCGTTGGACAGTTCCAGTGCATGGTCTGTTCCTGGAACCTTTTGAAGTCCGGATTGGGCAATCGCATGACCACCAGGTCCCAGCTGAATCCAGGTGACCGCCGACAGGACCAGTGCCGCACACACGGCGGAAAACACAGATGTTCGAGTCGTTCGAGTTGTCATTAGGATCTCCCCATATTGAAAGGTTTTATGTTTATGCATGAATTTCCCACTGAGACTGCGGGGAAAACCGATGGCTGGCCGGTAATACCAGTCAGTTGCCGAATCCACGGGGTTCCGTGTCAATTTTTCCGCGGGGTTCGGGATACTGATGGCTGCAACACTGTGGGACTTCTTCTATTCTTTTCGTAAAATTAAACAGAAACCCGTCAATTCGTGCCGCATTGCGCATCCGCGATGCGCAATTGTTCGAAGTCTGGCTGCTGTTCAGAGCCGTCGAATAGCTACAGCCGTTGGCCAGCGGATTCACAAAGCTATCGAGTACCAGGCCCGAATTTTGCAGAATCAGTCATCGTGTGGCTTAAGGACAGTTGCAGACCCGTTCATTTCCCTTATTTGACCGCAGGAAAAATGTCGACCGATCTCTCCAGTTCTGAACAAGTGATCAGGCAGATGAAACTGTGCGAGGAACGCATCGGTTACGAGTTTCGCAGTCAGACACTGCTGCAACAGTCAATGACTCACAGTTCCTGTGCGTCATCCCGACTGGATTGCAATGAACGCCTTGAATTCCTGGGTGATGCAATACTGGGAATGGTGATTTGTCGTTATCTGTATGAACAGTTTCCGGATCGACGTGAGGGACAGTTGACTCAGCAAAAATCAAGCCTGGTCAGCCGAACAACCTGTGCACGTGTGGCCCGTCGGTTGGGGGCAGCGGATCTGATTCTGGTGGGACGCGGACTCCAGGCAATTCCGGAATCCATTGATGCTGCTCTGGTCGAATCGCTGATTGCAGCAATCTACCTGGATGGCGGTATTGAGGCGGCTACAGCCTTTATCCTGAGGAGTTTTGACGAAGAGCTAAAAATTTGTACCAGCGGTGAGCCGGAGAATTACAAGAGTATATTGCAGGAAGAAACTCAGCGCAGACGCAGCATCGGGCCCACATATGTGGTCGTCGATCAGCGGGGGCCGGATCATGCACGGGAATACTGTAGTGTTGTTGAGTTCGACGGCCGGCAATTTGAGTCAGCCTGGGGACGAACCAAGAAGGAAGCAGAACAGAAAGCTGCCATGAATGCGTTACAGATAATCAATCCTGAGTTGCTGGTGGTGGATCCGGATTGAACAACAGCAGAATCCAGACCGTACCAGAGATCGAGTCGACAACAATGTACAGTACGCTCGGTACTGAGTTCACTTACGTACTGAAACACAGGAAACACTATGAATCGAAGACCCTGTAAAATCCTCCTGCGTCCGGATTCCGACGCTTTCCGATTTCTTCCGGAAGGTCCCTATTCGTGCCCTGACGGTCGACTCAGCTGGGTGGCTATTCAACATGGCTCTGAGTCGACCTGCGGTTCCATTCATCTGCTGGATCCGGTGACCTCCCGGGACGAATCATTTGAACTTCCGGGACGTCCCGGATTTGCGTTTCCTGCTGACCGACCGGGAGTGTTTGTGTGCGGTGCCGAACGATCACTGGGACTGTTCGACATATCCACCGGCATCTGGACAGAATTTGCATCCGGCATCGATACGGCGGTTGAAAATACGATCATCAACGATGGTGTTGTGTACCGCGGAAATTTAATCTTTGGCTGCAAAGACCTTGAGTTTGCATCTCCCAAAGCGGGGCTCTATCTCTGGCGTGCGTCTGACCACCAGTTGGTACAGTTGCGCAATGACCAACTGTGCTCGAACGGAAAGGCTGTCATTCAGAACGATGAGGGATTGTTGCTGTTTGATATCGATTCGCCGCGCAAAACAATTACTGTCAGTGAACTTGATATTCAGTCCGGTCAGACTGGTGAACCGACAGTGATCGTTGATCTGACGTCGGAGGATGTGTTTCCGGACGGAATGATTCTGACTCCGGACCACAAGAGTCTGATCGTGGCCATGTATAATCCTCAGGATGCCGCCTGTGGCGAAGCTCGTCAGTATGCAATCCACGATGGAAAGATGGAGTGTCTTTGGGAGTGTCCGGGAGCGGTCCAGGTCACGTGTCCCCAGTTGCTGCAGATGGATTCCGGTGTCAAACTTGTACTGACGACAGCGGTGGAACATTTACCGTCAGAACGGCTCAACCGTCAGCCAAACGCAGGCTGTCTGTTTATCGGTGACACGGAATTCGAAAGTATCGGAAATCAGCCCGTATTTCCAATCGGGACGCTTCTGCAGGAAGCTTGAGCTGTCGTACTCCTTACGCTGTATTCGGAGAAATACGTCATTGCATCATCTAAATGTCTTTAACGGCTGATTGCCGGAGACCATCAGATTCCGGATCTCCGTGACCTGTGTGGAGGTGGATGATGTGTACGTCCGTTACTATGGATTCTGCGTCGTAATGCAGTAGAACTGTGACACAACAACCCTGTGACTGTCGGTAGAGGCGGCTAACGCAAAGTTCCCAGATACGTCACAAGATCGGCGACCTGCTGAGCCGTCATGTCTCGAAACAGCAGATCCGGCATCATTGATTTCTCCTGCGAAAGTAGCTCTTCGATGTTTGTTGCCGGAATGTGATTAAGTTTGTTTGAGGCATCTTTGAGGACCACCTCATTTTCATCCTTACTGATCAACAGTCCTGTGATGACCAGACCGTCTTTGGTTTCAGCGAGATAATTGATGTACTTTTGGTCAATTTGTCTGGACGGATCGAGAATGCTTTCCAGTAACTGACCAGCGTTGAGTTTCTTTCCGATGGCTGTCAGGTCGGGACCCACTTCCCTGCCCTGCTGTTCGATGCGATGGCAGTTACGACACGATACGCTGTCTGACTGCATGAACAGCTGTCTGCCGCGAACCGGATCGCCGGTAAGTGACAGGATTTGCTCGGGTTTTACGACATTACCAAGTCGTTTTACACGATTGTCGACTGACAAAAATCGTTCAAACAGATCACGAACTTCCGGTTTACTGTGCCGTGTACCCAACTGAATCGTGGTTGCCGCGACTGTTGCAGATAACTCACCGCGATCCACAGACCGCAGCAGCTGGAGTGCCCCGGTTGTAGAAGAGAACAGTTGAATCAGACCTTCGGACTGTTCTGTCGCTGAATCGGCCTGCCGGAGCTGTTTGAGGTGCTTTGCATTTTGGATGCTGAACGGAGCCGGAGACTTTACCGTATCTTCCCGGGGCAGCTGACTCAGCCATTCCTGTATCAGAGCAATACCGTTGAGGTCGACCTCGGTTGAGCCAATTTTTGGCATTCGTCCACTGCCAAGCTTGGTGATGCGGTAAAACAAAACTGATCGGAACGGATCACCAGGAGTGATCACTCGGGCCCCATGGATGCCGAAAGTTCCCTGGGAAGGGCGGGCGTTGATCATCTTTGTATTGTCGAGTGGAAGGTCGAACTGCATTTCTGACAGGACCGAACCGCCTGCATGCATGCGGTGACAATGGGAGCAGTTGGTGTGGAGATACGCCCGTGCTCGATCCTCGACAGAGGCTGTCGTGTCAACCGGATTCGTCAGTTGGGGACTGTTCTCTGAAGGCGCGAGGGATTCGATAAGTCCAATATGTGTGTAAGTTTCCAGTTGAGAAGCTGAAACCCGACCATAGTTGTGATGTCGATTCAGTTGTGCTGTATTGAAGCCCAGAGGTGGACCGGACCAGCTATTGTGACATCGCTGGCATTCTGCTCGTCCCGCGAATCTCCAGGTCTGTTTTCGAATTCCGGCCGGAGCATCGGAATCGGCAATTTCGAGAGTGAATTCGGAACCGGACGCACCGACCAGCGTGGCATCTGTTTGTTCGATGTTCCACTTGTAGGTGTAAGGATTCCATACAGTGCCATCGAAGTGCAGAATCTGAGTTTCCACGCGGTGACGTGTAGCGGGATCTCCCTGCTGCATCTCGATTGATAACGTTCTGGCCAGTACGGAATCCTCTGGAAACAACCATTTTGCCCCATCGGGGCGGATGGAAAGGTCATCCGGAATGCCGACATGTCGTTCGGCCACAGCAAAATCAGCCCAAGGTTCGGCATTGATCGAATAGGGAATGACACCCGTTTCCGGCAGCAGTTGGTCGGTGGATCGAAACAGACCTGTTTCACTGAGTTTGTGCGGAAATTTTTCGGAAATGTCCGGCCGGGGATTGGGTACCAGTCGATTGATGGTTCCCGCCGCGTGATCCAGGAAATACATCTCTCCATCGTGATCTTCCCCAAATCCGGCAATACGGTGGGTTGTATCTGCGATCTCCTGATGTTCGACGACGTTTCCGTTTTCGTATCGTAAGCTCCAGAATTTACCGGTGTCGTAGTCACCGTAGATGTGATGACCGTAGAGCTCTTTTAGACGCGAACCGTAGTACGTGAGTCCATCTGTAATCGACGATGATTCGGAATGGGGATGTGCGATCGTTGGAGGCAGGATTGGTGTGGGCCCGCGCTGCCACTCCGGATTAGTTGAGGCTGGTCCTTCTTTGATAGCCCAGCCGTAGTTTCCTCCTCGTTCGACATGGTTCATGCTTTCCCACAATTCCCATCCCACATCTCCGACCCACAGGTCACCTGTTTTGCGATCAATGCTCATTCGCCACGGATTGCGAAAACCATATGCCCATATTTCACCGCGAACGTTTGGTAGACCGACAAACGGGTTATCCGCCGGGATGCGATAATTTTTTCCATCTTCAGCGTGGTCGATATCCAGACGCAGAATGTTTGAAAGCAGGTTGCTGACATCCTGGCCGGCCTTTTTCGGATCCGGTGGATTAGGTGCCCCGCCGTCCCCGGTGGAAATGTACAGGCATCCATCGTGACCAAACTTCAGACAGCAGCCGTTGTGCCCACCCGACCACCAGGTGAGGATTGTTGTTTCACTATTTACGTCGATTGTTGGTGGATCGGTGTCCGTCATCCGAAATCTTGCAACATGCGTTCCATCGTCCTGGTTCGATGCTTTGATGTAGCAAACGAAACAATAGCGGTTCTGCTCAAAATCCGGATGAAACGCGAGTGCATAAGTCTGCTGCACACCATCAATTTCTTTGGCAAGATCAATGACCAGATTCGCTTGTTTGACATCGGGATCATTGGGGAAAGAAAAGATTTTTCCGGACTGTTCAACGATGAAAATGCGATTGCTGCCAGGGGCGACGGTGATGTCAAGACAGCCGCTGAATTTGAGCGCTGGAAACGCACGTTCACCGACGTAGGGGAGTGGGGGGAGCGGTGAGCCTGTGATTCCTGACGTGGTCCAGTTCGCACGCTGCGGAATTCCGTATTCCGATATCTCGGCTCCTGACAGCTCTGTGGAGTTCAGTTGTGAAAACAGAGTGCACAACAGTAACAACACGCCTGTGATTCGAAACACAAAGACCTCACGCATTGGTTTAGCTTCGGCTAAAGGAAAATAGGAACTGGCCGTAAGAAGACCACTTCACCACCAGCGTCTGAGGGGTACAGCATGCGGGGTATCGAGGATTACTTTGGTTCCAGCTGACTATGGCAAAGTCACATCCCAGACCTTTGCGAGTCGTGCTTTGCCGGCCGGTCCCTGGACCCGAAGTGTCACGACAAACTGTCCCGGTTTTTCGAATTGATGGATTGGATTACGTTCGTTCGACGTTTCGCCGTCGCCAAAATCCCAGTTCCACGATGTGATCTCCCCCCAGGAGTGATCATGAAATGCTACCGTCCGTTCCTGCCAGCTGATCACGTTGAACGACCAGTCTGCCTCAACCGGTTTGCGGAGATTCTTTTCGATCGGCATCAGACGAAACGCAACCAGATCCGAGGCGTTGCCGTACATTGTTGTCTTGTGTGAGAGGTTCCAGAATCCAGCGTATTGATCTGAATTTTCATCATCATAGTCCAGGACAGCCCACGACAGACCTAACACCTGATCCTCCGTAAGTTTCGTTTGCACGGCCCGGGAGGGGTCGGGTGGCGCGTAGTCAAAGGGGGTGATGAAAAACTCGAGAATCAGGCGTCCGCTTTCAGCGTGTTTGAAGTTGTATTTGTAAGCAGCATTGGCATATGGCAGATCTTTGATCCACGGCTGGCATCCCCACACCATCGTCCAGTCCTTACCTTCGGCAGGCGTATAGATGTGGTAGTTTTGGGCATGAACTCCGTGGAAGAGGAAATGCGTACTTAAATCGGCGCGCAGCTTTTTATTGGGATGCATAGAGCGGATAAATGGTCCGCCTGACAGGTCCCCGTCGACAACAACTTCAAAAATATCGTTGTGCAGATCGGTACGCCCGAAATCCCAGTAGTCGTCGGTGGCGTCATAAAGAAAATACAGTTGATTAAGTCCCTTGACCCAGCCGACTTTGACCGATACCTCCAGATTCGTTGGGTCATGACGGTCTTCGAGACCTTTTACGGTTTCACGGAGCTGCCGTTGTCCGATCTGGTACGAATCAGGAACGATATCCCAGTCCTGGGGGTCGCCGTCAATCCTCGGAATCCTGTCAGACGGAAACTGGAAGATTCTGAATTCAACGTCCGGTCTTGCCAGTGTGCGGAGTTTCTCAGGAGCATCCTGCGCTAATACATGGTTGGTACACACAAAGACGAACAGTGCGCAGACTGCCGTCGTTCCCATAGCCGTATGTCGCATGTTCAGTCTCGTCAAAGCAACTCATAAATCGGTCGACCGCTGCCGACGATGCTGACGGGGCGTCCACTGGCATCTTTGAAGTGTGTGTCGAGTGAGATGCCGAGTGTATGGTAGATGGTGGCCAGAAGATCCAGTGGAGTAGTCATACGCTCCTGAACGGCACCGCCCCATTTTTCACTGGCACCAACTATACGACCTCCCTGAATTCCCCCGCCTGCCAGCAGGACGCTGAAGCAATTGGACCAGTGGTCTCGTCCTGCATGTCCGTTGATTCGCGGTGTACGGCCGAATTCACCTACGCAGTAGATAATGACGTCATCCAGCATTCCCCGATTGTCCAGATCCTGAACCAGTGTTGCGATGGCGCGGTCAAGCGGAGGCAGATGCTCTTCCAGTCCTTTTTCGACGTTGTCATGGTGGTCCCAGTTGCCGGTGTTGATGTTCACGCACCGGGCGCCGGCCTCAACCAGTCGTCGGGCAAGCAGGGCACTTTGTCCGTAGCGATGGCGTCCGTATTGATCTCGCAACGCTGTTTCTTCGGCGGTCAGATCGAATGCAGCCCGCATATGATCCCCGGTTACCATTTCCAGTGCCTGTGTCTTGAACGTATCGAGCCCCTCCATAATGCCGCTGTCATCGACGTCGCGACGAAGGGTATCGAATATGCTGAGAAGGGAACGCCGAGAATTAACGCTGTTCGATGTCAGACCGGCGGGCAGCGACAGATTTGGAACTTTGAAGTTGGCGGCATTGGGATCAGTACCCACTTCGAAAGGGTTATGAGCCTTGCCCAGATAGACCGCTCCCTGATATCCGAACGCTTCAGACTTTGGAATGCTGACGTAGGCTGGCATGGGAGGCTGCCGCGACCCGAGTGAACGCCCGATAACAGATCCGAATGACGGCTTTTGGGCCGCATTTCGTGCGAGTGTGGGGCCAAAGTAACCTGTCAGCATCCAGTGTGCGGACGGTGCATGAATCCCGTTCTCGTGATGAACCGATCGTACGATCGAAATCCGATCCATCACGCTGGCCTGCATTGGAATGCGTTCGCTGAAAATGACCCCGGGAACCGCTGTCTTAATCGGGTTGTAGAATCCTCGATAATCGACCGGGGATTCCGGCTTCATATCCCATGTGTCCTGCTGACTGATACCACCATCCGTCCAGAAGACGATGATTGACTTATTGCTTCCGGGATGTCCGGATTCTGCAGCCTGCGCTTCCAGTCTCAGCAGGTCGGACAGTCCGAGTCCAAGGACAGGTGCACCAATCTCCAGAAAGTTTCGACGAGTGACGCCCGAACAATTTCTAAATGAGTTGCCTGGGATTCGCAGCATGGCCGGTTCTCCGGTGCCGGGTTCAGTGATTGAGCAAGAATTCGTTGGTTGCCAGTAATGACCACAGCAAATCTCGGCATGCTGTGGGGCGATCTTCCTGAGAATCTATAAATGACACGGCTGCTTCCCGTTCTGACGCAAGAGGGTACCTTGCCAGCATCGTCAGAAAACAGTCCGTGACCACGTCTTCGGTAGTGAGTTCGCCGGAAGCCAGCTGGCTGGCGTACCCGGGCTCTGCGGTCAGTTTACGCTGGATTTCCGTTGAATTAACAAGCTCGAGTGCCTGTGCGAGAGAGGGGGAATCCACCCGCTCACATTCGCAGGCCGACATGCGTGACGGCCGACCGAAGACATCAAGGAAATGCGCTGCGACATTTTCATCCGGCAAATCGATCGCTCGGATACCGGCAGGCATCCCTGGAAAACTGGTTGGCACTTCCAGTGCCTGGCTGATGCCGTCCAGCAGCACTTCAGCGGTCATTCGCCGGGGATAGAATCTGGCAAACGACTGTACGTCACCGGCGTTACCCTCATTGGGTGATGAATCCAGCAGATACACATAGCAGCCCGTGATGGTACGAATCAGCTGTTTAACATCGAATCCGCTGGCAATGAAGCCATCCGACAGGGCGTCAAGCAGTTCGGGATTACTGGGGGGATTCGTACTGCGGGCATCATCGATTGGGTGCACAATCCCACGACTTAGAAAGTGTGCCCAGATGCGATTGACCATCGTGCGAGCGAAGAACGGATTGTCGGGACCGGTCATCCACCTTGCCAAATGAACACGAGGATCTGAAAAACCATCTGCTTCAAATGCAGCTGCGCCGAGAGGTTTCGGACTGAGCAGCTCACCGGAGCGCGGATGTTTCATTGTTCCGTGCGACTTTACATAGATGATTTCGTTGGTCGGAACTTCTGCATCTGCGAATCCACCCTTTCTCCCCACACGTGAAAAGACCGCGGCCAGGCCGTAATAGTCTGACTGCGTCCAGCGCTCGGTTGGATGATTGTGACACTGTGCACACTGAATACGGACACCCAGAAAAGCCTGAGCCACAGATTCAACGTACTCCGGCGTCTTTCGCACGGTGCGGTACCAGATCGTGGGAGGATTCTCGTTCTGGCTGCCACTGGCGGCGATGATCTCTGCGACGAACTGGTCATATGGTTTATTGGCGGCAATCGAGTCACGAATCCAAGCGCCAAATAACGTTGTGCCGGGCCGTTGTTTACTGGTCGAATAACCGGCGCCGCGGTTTTGCAGAATGTCGGCCCATTTCAGGGCAAAATAGCTGGAATACTCAGGACGTGCCAGAAGTCGATTGACCAATCGATTACGCTTGTCCGGACGATCGTCATTCAGGTACTCAGTGACTTCGTCCTTTGTTGGCAGTGTCCCGCAGATGTCTATCGTCAGTCGGCGGATCATTGTAGCGTCGTCTGCAGGTGTAGACGGAACAACTCCCATGCGTCGCCACTGCTGAAGCAACAGCCGGTCGATCTCCGAATTGCTGAATTTTTGTTCCAGGACGTCTAGTTGTTTTTGTACAGCAGCCATTTCGGAATCACTCCGTGCGAACGGAAGTGCTGCGTCAAACGTTACAATCTTTTCTCCAAACCGAGCCATCACCGACACCAGGCCTGATTGTGATGTTGTTGACACGAGCCCGCTGGAATCAACGGTTGCCACATCGGGCTGGTTCGATTCGTAGACAGTCTGGCGGGTAACATCACGGGACGTTCCGTCGGAAAAGAACGCGGTCACATTCAGTTGAATCAAAGACTCGGCACGGAGCGTTTTGACTGGGGATGCCAGTTCGATTCGAACCAGTTGCGGATCATCAGATTTTGGTTTAGCCGCACCCTGTGCAATCCAGGCAAGAAGGACGTCGTAGTCCTCACTGGATTTTTCCAGTCGCTGACCGCCGCCGTGTGGTGTTTCTGATGTTGCTTTCATCATCAGAAGACTGTGCTCCGGTGAGGCCGGAAGCAGCCGACGTCCTCGGGCGGCCTGGACAATTGCCTGGTGGTCGAATTCAGGATCGAATCCGAAAAGAGACAGTTTGAAGCCGTTTTGTCCGGTCGCTTTACCGTGACATCCCCCGCCGTTGCAGCCGAGTTTCGTGAGTATCGGAACCACATCCGTGGCAAAATACACCGGACGTGAGGAACCGACTGACGGCAGCGGTTCACTGGCGTGCGTCACAAGGTGCGTGCTGCACAGCAATACGGTGACAGACAGGACTAGCGAAAAGATTTTCCAGCTGCGGACATGTCGCTGAAACTGTTGCGGCACACAGAAACCCCTGTGAACCCGAAACACCGGAGCAATTGGTACCACCGCCTGGTCAGGAATCCGGCATTCAAAATGTCGCATCGGTTTCTGCATCAGTCCGTAATCTCCATTCTCACGAAGTGACTGCCATGATAAACCACTTCATCTTCAACAACTCCGACTGCAAACAACCTGAGAAACTGCTGGTCACCGAGAGGGGCGTCGTTATTGACTTCGATCTGAATTGAAGCCCGGTCCGCCTGACCGGTAGACGTTACTCCGCGACCCCTGAGACCTGGCACGTTTGTGATGACTCCTGCACTTGCCAGTTCTGTGTGCATCTTACCAATAAAACCGTTCAAACGCCTGACATGATAAGGGACCTGAACGATTTCACCCCGTTTAACCTGTGTATCAGCAAAAGGGGCAATAGTCAGCAGCAGAGCTGGTGGATTAACCTCAATCGTAACTGGATTACTGAAAATCGTGACGGTTTGGGGAGTTTTGTCAGCGTTGGGAACGGTTGTTGTTGCTTTGATCGCAAAGGAATAGTTGCCCACCGGCAGGTTGGCGGGAAGATAGAAACTTAGATAACCGAGTGACTGACCGGCTGGAATTGTCACGGTTTCATTCCTGATTGAATCCGGCATTCCCACACCGATCAATTTCACAGGGGATTCGTGAGTGGCGTCCTGTCGGTCAATCTGTACCGCAATATCGACAATTCCTCCAGGTGAATGTTTCGGTGAAAGCATTCCATAAATGTGATGGTCAACCGGCTGGTGTGCGTCGGCGGTGATCCGGATTTTTGCCTCTCCCGCAACAGCCATTTGCAGGTTCGAAACGATGCGCCCGCGCGGATACGGAGTCACCGGTGAGGTGACTGCGCCACCCAGTACGCGACGGGATACGGCAGGAGTGAATTCGGACAGAGTTTCAAGCTGCAACTGATCACGAGTTACGCTGGCGTTACGGTCGGCAGAGACCACACCAACTGTTCGGCAAACTCCCGGGCCGAACCACACATCCGGAAAATCGATACCAGGCGGGAGGTGAGAGGCCGTCACTCGGATGGAGCCATCGAGACCGCGTTGTCTGATGGCAATGAGGTCCAGCAGAAAACGACCGTTATGGCGAACATTGATTGCTGCTCCCGGACTTTCATGTGGAACGGCAACAACCTGCACATCGGGTTCCTCACGTCGGATACTGAGGCGGTAGACGCGTCGAGGATCTGCAGAGACGCCTCCGGTGACATTACGGACGACGATGAGGTAACGACCGTCCTGTGGGCACACGAAGCGTCCGGCTGGATCCGTGTGATCTGTACGAAAGGCACCGCCAAGGTTCTGAACTTCATCTCCAAAGGTTGCCAGTTCACGGGGAACTGGGGAACCCGATGCCTCAACGATACTGATTTGCAGATCCACGGGCGACTGCAGGCGGTTTCCAAACGCTTCTACGTGAATCACTTCACCACGATGAGCAGTAAAACTGTACCAGTCCTGTTCGTCACCGACGACTAACTGACCACTCACTTCACACGGGACCGATAGTTTCTGTGCTGAACCGGTGGAGTGATTAGGGAGATCGTTGTGTGTGACCGGGACATCGGTGAGCCCAATTATCACCGGAGCATGACTACCCGGATAGTGGTAAGCAAAGGAATGTGCTGCAACCAGAGACTGTGCTGAAAGCAATCGAGCCGGTAGACGTTCTGCCGGCCATGTGAGCGAAGCCGGCAGATCCACCTCAATACTGTCCATTCCTGTCTCTGCAGAATCTTGGACATCCGAATGCAGATTCCAGCCGTACAGCCTGACACGTGATGCTGTACCCCGCTCCACAACGCAAGGAATCGCAAAGGCCACTCGCGGACCGCAGTCAACGGCTAGGCGGTAGATATGACGTTCATTTTCTGAGCCGGTCAGATCGCTAACCGAGACCACATACGCTCCGTCCCTGGGGACATGAAAGTCGATGAGAGGATCTGTTGAGAAGTAGCCGCGGTTTACGGCCAGGCGTTGTCCCTTAGTATCCATAACCTCCAAAACAGCCCGAAGGGTTGAGTCAATTCGTTCAGCGTGACACTCGATAACCACACGTTGTCCTGCCGATGCCGTGAAAACGAATCTGTCCGCATCGTTTTTGCTGTTGATCCGGCCATTGATCACACAATTCAGCGGAATCGACTGAGGCTCTGCAACAGCATCATTGGGTTCAACTTCAGTGAACTCATCACGGTTACCGATCATAAATGTCCAGGGAACGCTGATCCCGTCTTTGCTGACGGCCTGGAGATCACAGTGCCCCGTAGGTGCATCCGGCGGAATCGTCAGTTGGAACCGAGATTCGCCCAGAGCCACACTGACTGCACCGGGAAGGCTGCAGTTCAAAGATGCCTGGTTCTGCAGATGGTCACCGCTGACTGTAATTTCGACGGTTTGACCGACCTGGCAGCCTGCCGGAAAACAGGACTGAATTGACGGAGCCGACTGCGCGACTGCGCGTTCCTGAATACACAGGAGTGACACAACGGACGCGAACAGCACTGTTCTCGCTATAAAACCGGAATACATCATCAGGAAATCTCATGGATCGTCGGTATTCCGACGGTCTGTGGTCTCACGTGAAAACGCCAGCCAGATGAATCACGGTCAAGGATAACACACTTTACTTAGTGTCCCGTGACCAGTTCTAAAACCATCAATTCAAATCTGTGACCCGGTCTGCTGCCCGGGAGAATTGTTTGCCTGCTTATTATTGAGTTTACGGTCCCGACAGCACACCACAATCTGGTAGAAAATCTTTTATAGTACTGACTTATATGATATCGCACTGTGCTCCGGAGCACCAGTACTGACCTGTTTTTCTGTGTGTCCCTGTGTTCAAAGATTTGAATCTCATGAATTTACCGCCCGCTGCTTGTGGCTGACAACGAGAGCGCGTGAGAAAAAGGAGCGGCATACGGAAATTCACACAAATCATGGCTTAGTTATTATCCGTACAACCTGCACCCGTCACGGGAATTGACTGACGAATAAGGTTTCCCGACGCAGTTCGTCCCGTCGGCATTCAAGCACTGGAATGAGACATGGTTCCGGAAATGTGTTTTTTGACGAATCATTGCTTTGGGGTGATGGAACTTTGTTCCTGTGTTGACTGGTGGGACCAAATCCGGTGCTCTTGACCGGAAGTCATTGGCACATCTATACTTTTTTGCATCCTATAAAGGATGATGTGGTGTTCGCGGTGTTCGCGGGTACTTGGTTGATCAATTTAAATCAGCAGCGCAGTTCCCCCATTTTATGTCGGACAAGCAATACACTCATCAGAGCAACGCAACTCATCTCGAACTCGCACTTCGCCGTGCGAAACCTTGGTTTGAGGCAAATGCTACATTTCTGATTTATGGTTTGGCGGCGGTGCTTGCAGTTGCAGCGGTGGTGGTTTGGTTTGGTCGTCAGCCGGAAGCAAATACGGGTGTTTCAACGCTGCTGATGGATGCAAGTTCACCGGAGGATTTTCAAGACATAGCGGACCAGTACGACGGAACGCCGCTGGGAATTCTGGCTCGACTCAAACAGGCGGAAGAACGACTCCAAAGTGCCTTCAGAAAGATGTTTACTGATCGAGCTGCAGCCAATATCGAGCTCGCTGATGCTGAAGTTGCGCTCGGCCGTCTGGGTGACCTGAAACAACTTGATTCCATTGTGCGCCAACGTGTTCTTCTTGGACTGGCACGTCTTGCTGAAATTCGTTGTGATGGAACGGCAGATTCACTGCAGTCGGCCGCTAATGCATGGCAGAACGTTCTCGACCAGGAAGGTGTGTCCATTGCTGCAGATTATGCGGAAGGACGAATGGAAGCGATGAAGGATCCTGCGACTGCCACGTTTTACGCCTGGTTTCACGGTTTGGATCCCAAACCCGCAGATGATCTCGATGTTCCCGCATTTTCCGGTGGTTCATCTTTCGGACCAGGCACGCCCGTGCCGGCAGTGCCAAATGAGGGTACCGGCAGTCTGCCTGATCTGAGTCTGCCGGTACTGGATGAAATTGGGATTGATGAGTCTGCTGAAGCTTCCGGGACAGATTCTGACTCTTCTCAGCAACCCTCCGGCGACGATGTGGATGCTCCCGAACCCGCAGCTGAACAACCGGTCGAACCTGATACTGAAACGGGCGAATGACGGCTGATCCGGCTGATGATTTTCACAATCGTCACTCCGATTTTAAGAACGGCGAACCGGTTCATATTACAGTGGAGGCACGAGCCCACGGCTGGCGGCTTGATCACTATCTCACTCGACTGTTCCCGAACCACAGCAGAGCTGCGCTTCAGCGAACAATTCAGAATGAACACACACTCCTGAACGGACTGGTCACACGTTCATCGCGCAGACTGCGGGTTAACGACCGCATTGAGATACAGCTGCCGGACGGAGATGAGGGTCGGATACGTCCAGAGAACATCCCGTTAGACGTGTTGTACGAAGATGATTCTCTTATCGTTGTGAATAAAAAACCAGGTATGGTGGTTCATCCTGGTCGTGGAAACTACTCCGGAACTCTCACGGCGGCCCTCCAGTTTCACTTTGACACACTGAGTGATTCTGCGGGAAAACACCGTCCGGGAATCGTTCACCGACTGGATCGTGACACCTCGGGGGTGATTGTGGTGGCCCGGGATAATCAGGTTCATCAACTTATTTCAAGGCAGTTTGAGCAGCGTAAAGTCCGTAAGGAATACCGAGCGATCGTACGAGGTGTTCCGGAACTGGCATGTGATACCATTCGAACCCATGTTTGCGTGCATCCCCGTGTCCGTGAAAAAATGACTGTTTGTATACCCGGTGGTCGCTCACGTGAAGCGGTCACCGTGTATCGTACAGCTGAAGAATTTGGCCGGTGGGCTTTGATGGAACTGCATCCGCAAACCGGTCGTACTCACCAGTTGCGAGTTCACATGCTGCATATTGGAACTCCGATCCTTGCTGATCGACTTTACAGCGGGAATCAAACATTCACATCTGAGGATTTGTCGGGTGCAGCGGGATCGGAAAGTTCCGGTCCCCTACTTTCGCGACAGGCGCTCCACGCCTTTCGACTCACAATTCGACATCCTGTGAGTGGCATGCAAATGCAATTTGAAGCACCATTACCATCTGACATGCAGCAAACACTGTGTGCTTTGCGCAATTACCATCAGAACGGAACATAGACGACGAGGAATATGATGAAGCTGGCCAGAGTCAGAAAATCGGACGGAATCGTGGAGGTTGTGCAGGACTGCGGCGATCATGTACTCACGTTAGACCTTACCCAGGTCGAAACATGCGAGACACTTGCGGATGTTCTTCACTCTGAAGATCCGGTTGGACTGGCTCGCTTCCTGCTGCGTCCCGAAACGGCACCTGTTCCGGTTCAAAACGTGACCTTTCTGGCTCCGATTGATGACCAGGAAGTCTGGGCAGCCGGCGTTACCTACAAACGCAGCCAGGTCGCTCGAATGGAAGAATCGGAAACCGGAGCGGATCATTACGATCGCGTCTATACAGCCGATCGTCCGGAACTGTTTTTTAAAGGAATGGCTTCACGAGTTTCCGGGCCCGGAGATCCGGTACGAGTTCGCAGTGACAGCAACTGGTCCGTTCCGGAACCGGAATTCACCCTGGTGATCAGTCCTGTCGGGAAGATTGTCGGCTATACCGTTGGAAATGACGTGTCGGCGCGCGACATTGAAGGTGAGAATCCTTTGTATCTTCCACAGGCCAAGGTCTATCGGCAGTGCGCTGCCGCCGGCCCTTCCATTCTGCTGGCCGGGGAACCGCTGGATCCGGCCGAGACAAAAATTCGACTCACGATCGAGCGGGGAGGTTCGGAATTGGTTTCAAGTGAGACAGCGCTGTCACAGATGGCGAGGGAATTCGAGGACCTTGTCTCCTGGCTGTTTCGCGAAGACGAATTTCCCAACGGCGCTCTCATGATGACCGGGACTGGTATTGTACCTCCTGACGAATTTACTCTTGAGGATGGAGATCAGGTTTCGATCGAAGTCACCGGAATCGGGACACTCACAAATCCGGTCGTTAAGAGTCATTCGGGAAGTTGAATTACCTGGCTAGTGAGAAGTTGATGATTGTTCTGTTCAGTCCCCGCTGTTCCCGTTTCGGGATTCGAAGTCGATTCGGAGATCTTTGGTGCACGAACCGGCCGGCTTTGTCCTGGATATGACTGAATGAAGCACATTTCTGCGCACAGCGGGTCGTTCGTTCCGGCGTCTCACGAAGATCCTGCCAGTCCTGGCGTTCTGAAACGCGTGATTGCCACTCATCGTGATTTACCGTCGGGGCAGGTGATGATGGTCAACTGGGCCAGACTTCCCGGCGGTTCGGCATTTCAGTCACATTATCACGAAGATATGCATGAGGTTTTTGTGTTGATTTCGGGAAGAGTGCGAATGACCGTCAGTGACGCTGTGGTAGAGATGGCTGCCGGCGATACCGTGATCGTGGAGCCTCTCGAAATTCACTCGATGCAGAACCTGATGGATTCTATTGCAGAGTACGTTGTCTTTGGGCTTTCCGTCGGTCATGGTGGCAGGACAGTTGTTGTAAACCAGTAAGAAATTCCGAATGTGACAATCCAGCGGATTGTGTTTGCTGCGTCAGAGCAGGTCACTGTGATCATGACTACAGCGCTGCTGTATTGTTTAGTAAATCAGGGTTTTAGGCGGTTGGAGATGATGGCTCCGCCTTTCCCCGTTTGGTGTTGAGTGAGGGTCAAATTCAAAACGTAGTGACAGTCGGTATCGAGTCCGGACGGTCGAAGGTCACAGTCTGCTGTGGAAAGTTTCATGTCAGTCCCGGGCTGACGTCGTCGGTCATCTGCCTGTGCTCTCTCAGATTTACGATGCCCTCACTAAAGGTCATCGACACAAACTGCCGACGGTGTCAGGAGTTACGTCAGGCGATTTGATGACTGAGTGTGAAACAGTGTTTCACTCCAGATCTGAGAATCCGTCTGTGTTGGGGCGGCTGGAGTTTTCCGGACAGCCTCGCTGATTTAGATTTAACAGCAGGAGACCCTGTTATGATTTCTATCATTCGCCGCCTGGTTCTGGCTTTGGCTGTGGTCATTGCGATCGGAGCAGTTCCGATCGGAGAATCACAGATATTGGCGTGTCCGAACTGTAAGGCTGCCAATGAGACAGACAGCCTGAAACCTCGAGCCTATATGTACAGCATCCTGTTCATGATTGGGATGCCGGCGATGATCTTCACCGGATTCTCGGTGAGCTTTTGGCAAATGTCACGTAAGGCTCAGCTTGAACAGACGGACGAGGACTTAGTCATCCGGCAGGATGTCATATAGTTTTTCCCGATGATTCAACGGGACGATGTCGCCGATGTCAGACGACATGCCGGACTGGGTCCGTGACGCTGTTTTCTATCAGATTTTTCCTGATCGGTTTGCCCGTGGTTCTGCTGTGCCACCGGTTGCATATCTTGAAGACTGGGATGCTGCCCCAACCCCGCACGGATTCAAAGGGGGGACGCTCGACGGTATTACTGAACGGCTTGATTATCTGACCGAGCTGGGAATCAATGCTCTATATTTGTGTCCGGTCTTCTCCTCTGCCTGCAACCATCGATACCACACGTACGACTACTATCAGGTCGATCCGTTGCTTGGCGGTAACAAAGCGCTGCGGAACCTGCTGGACAACTGCCACGCGCGCGGTGTCAGACTGATTCTGGATGGTGTGTTTAATCACGCGAGTCGTGGGTTCTGGCAGTTTCACCACGTGCTGGAGAATGGTGCTGCATCACCCTATCGCGACTGGTTCCATTTTGATCCCGCACGACTGTGCGGGCAGCGACGGTTTCAGCCGTATCCGTCCGAGTCGGTGACGGCAGAACTTGCTGGCGGTGCGGGTAGTCTGGAAACGATCGGCTATTCGGCGTGGTGGAATCTTCCTGCACTTCCAAAATTCAATACGGACTGTACCGAAGCCCGTGAATTCCTGTTGAGGGTTGGGGAGTACTGGATCGAATTTGGTATTGATGGCTGGCGTCTTGATGTTCCGAATGAAATTGATGATGGCGAATTCTGGCGGGAGTTTCGCCGGCGTGTGCGGGCGATCAATCCTGATGCTTACATTGTCGGTGAGGTCTGGGGAGATGCGGCAGTATGGCTCCAGGGAGATATGTGGGATGCCGTGATGAATTATCAGGTCACGGCTGCCTGCCTGGGTTTCTTTGGTGGTTCGCACCTTGATCTTGAACTGGCCCGGCAACCATCTTCGTTTGGTCACGTTCGCCGGTTGTCATCCATTGAGTTTGCTGATGAGATCAATCGGATTCTGAACAGTTATCCGCAGTGTGTGACGGAGTCGCAGTTGAATCTGCTCGACAGTCACGATATGCCGCGTTTTGTCAGCTGTTGCGGTGGTGATACGGCGGCACTTCGGATGGCGTGGTTGTTTGTTTGCCTGTTACCTGGAACGCCCTGTGTCTACTACGGTGATGAAGTTGGCCTTGTCGGAGGTCAGGATCCTGACTGCCGACGAGGATTTCCATGGGACGAATCGAAACAGGACCGAACACTGCTGGACTGGTACAGGCAGTGTATTGAGTGGCGGAGAACGAGCCGGTTGTTCCGTCGAGGCTCGGTGACAATTACGGCCGACGGAGAGGGGCGTATTCTGATGACGTCCAATGGTGATCCGAAAATGGTGGCACTTTTCAATGTAAATGAAGATGCCATCTGTTTTGATCTGTCGCAGATGGCAGACCTGAAGGGAACGTTCGACATATCAGGTCGAACGGCCACCGTTGTTACATTATCGTGATTCGTCAGGCATCACGGTTTCAGAGAGGGCCTTCTGTGATGTCCGGGATGACCGATTGACAGTGTCGGGTTTCGGATATCGATAAAAACCGCGACCTGATTTGACTCCTAAATGTCCCTGCGCCACATAGGATTTGAGCAACTTTCGATTTCGACGAAAGGTCGGATCCAGTCGTGGCAGATGCAGCAGCCGTTTACACCAAAAATCATTGATAGACAGTATTGTGTCCAGTCCCACGCGGTCCATGATACGGAACGGTCCGGCTTCTGACTTAAGTACACCGGTGAAGGCCTGATCAACCTCCTCCGGGGATGCAATATCCTGCGCTGCCATTGAAAGAGCCTCCCGAAAGACACCAAACAGGAAACGATTGATGACGTAACCTCGATATTCCCGATTGAACACAATTGGGTTTTGGCCAATAGCCAGGGCAAACTCACGAAGTGTGTCAGTGAGTTGAGAAACGGCTGCTGCGGACGGCATGACATCGACGAAGTTGGAATCCCAGACATTGGGATGGAAATGCAGAGCGGCGAACTGCTGCGGCCGTTTTGAATACTTTGCAAGATCCTTTGGCAGGAGTGTTGAGGTGTTTGTTGTAAACAGCGTGTGTGACGGACAAAAAGAATCGAATTGTGCGAATACGCGACGTTTAAGCCACACGTCTTCCGGAACGGATTCAATCAGCAGGTCGACATCTTTAGCTGCAGTGACGGGATTGGCAATCCATTCAATCCTGTCCAGTGCATGATTGATTTTTTCCTGCGGCAGCTGAAGTTCCGCAGCCATCTGAGCTGCAAATTTCAGCAATGAAGTCCGGGACAGTGAAAGCTGTTCATCTGACACGTCATGCAGAACGACCGGAAACCCGTGTACGGCACACTGGAGACTGATCTGCTGCCCCATCGTTCCCCCGCCTGCAACCAGAACACGTTTGATTTTATTGAACGCCATAACCTGCCTCTGCAGTCCTGATGAAGTCGTGAATCTGAACGACCGTGCTTACCAATCAAACCTGTTTCATTTGAGCAGATCATTCGGGTGGGAGCAGCGGAGGGCCGGTGCGGGGAATCAGCAGGTGAGACCGTCTGAGGGATCGTCTGGTTAAAGTTCTGGTACACCAGTATTCTCTGCACCTGAAGACGAATCAACGGTGATGTCCGATGATTTGAACGAACATGCACGGTGTCTCCGTATACACGGGACGGTGACGACAAACTCGATGTCCAGCCAGTCCAGTCAGGATTTGCGCAGTGAATCCATCGTTTTCATTAAGGGGCATTCGTTACCGGAACGTCAGATGACGCGGAACAGGCCGGCATCAACAATCTGCTGAAAAAAATGTTTCAGTGATTCTTCGAACGGACGATAATCCAGACCCAGTTCACGCACACTTTTACTGTTGTCCGCACGCATCGGATGCCCGACATTTCTCCATACCATTTTTCGGGTTAACGTTTTATCCACGACCGGTCCGATCAGCCACACCAGCCATTTCGGCACTGTCTTTCGTGGAAACGGCCAGGTGTCACCAAAGTGATTCCGAAGTATTCGTCCAACCTCCGCGAAACTAGTGCTGTCTGCGGAAACAAGATAGCGTCCGCTGGCCGAGGGTGTGAATCCGGCTTTGATGTGAGCTTCAGCCACGTCCGTTACATCCACGGCTCCTATTCCGAAGTCGGGTACACCGGATTTTAGACTGCCGTCACCAAATTTTTTTATGAGTTCAAACGAAGCGGATGTCGCGTACGGACTGATTCCGGGACCGAGTACCATTGACGGGTTGATCGTAATCAGATCCCATCGTGTCTGCGTTCCCGCGATCTTCCATGCTTCGTGTTCTGCCAGTTGTTTGGAGTACGAATACGGCTGATGATTCAACGAAGAAGTCGTGTTCCAGTCTGCCTCAGTGAATTTGTTGTTTGCCGTGAATTCGACATCGGCCGAGTCTCCGTAGATCGCGGCGCAACTGCTGGTAACGACGACTCTTTTGACCGATTCTGTTCGACATGCTTCCTGCAAAACGTTGCGTGTTCCCAGCAGAGCAGGTTCGACCAGATCTTTCTGCGCGTCGTTAACGGACAGGAAACACGGTGACGCGGTGTGAAATACCAGTTCGCACGCCTGCATCGCTTCCGCATACGAACCGACTTCAAGCAAATTGGATCTGAAGAAGGAAAGACGACCTGGTGTACTGTCGGCCAGAAATTTCAGGTGTTTTAGTTTCTCCTCGTCATCGGGATTGCGGACTGCCGCGTGAACAGCGACTCCCTGTTCCAGCAGGCGTTTCACGATATGTCCGGCTATGTAACCGGTGGCTCCGGTGACCATTACCGGTCGACTTCTGTCAATCTGTCTCATTGTCGAACCTTCGCTGACTGGTCTCGATGCAATTCACGAAACTCCTGAGCGGTTGTTTCCCAGGCTGAGGCCAGATTCTGTGTGATTTGAGAGTTTTGTGTACTCAGGTCATGCTGCTCGCCGCGGTCCTCTGCAAGGTTGTACAGTGCCCAGGGCGCTCCTTTTGCAGCAACCAGTTTCCAGTTGCCTGCCCGGAACGCTCGATGTCCCTCATGCATCCACCACAAAGATTCGTGCCCTTCGATGTGAGGAGATTTAAATGCCGGTATCAGGGTTTTCCCCGGCAAGGCCGGAACCGGTCTTCCGTCGATTTCACTGATGGGGAGGATTTCAGCAATATCCAGAACTGTGGGCACAATATCGATCACATGTCCCAGTGTATGGCGAAGCTCATTCTTATGTTGAAATCCGTTGGGCCAGTGAGCAATCAGCGCTGTAGAAATACCGCCTTCGTGAACCCATGTTTTGTGGCGGCGAAACGGAGTGTTGCACATTGTTGACCAGCCCGGACCCAGGCACAGGTAGCTTTCAGCTGAGCCCGGTCGTGCATCTGGATTGTGTCCGTCACCTCGAACCATAATCTCCGCGCTTGCACCGTTGTCAGAAAAAAACAGAACCAAAGTATTCTCCAGAGTACGCATGACACGAAGCTGGTCAATAACCTTTCCAATCTGTTGATCCATGCGATCGATCATCGCAGCATGGACGGCCATCTTGCTGGCCTGAAATGTACGCTGTTGTTCGGTCAGTGACTGCCACAGCAACGGTCGGTTGACTTCACCAGATCCCAGAATGTCAAGATGCGCCGGAAAGTCGTACGGCGGACCAACTTCCCGTTCAACCGCTGAAAGCGGTACCGAAAACAATCCGAGGCGCCTTTGCTGATTTGCTCGTACTTCCCGGAAATATTCCCACCCCTTCAAGTAGCGGTCTTTGTATCGATCCACATCTTCTGGAGGGGCCTGCAGTGGGAAATGGGGAGCGGTAAACGCCAGAAAATGAAAAAATGGTTGGTCTGTATAGTGTTGCTGATGTTCCCGGAGGCAGTCGACCGCATGATCGGCGACTGCGTCTGAAACGTAAAAACCTGTGCCTCGCGGGACCGGGGCAATTCGAACATCATCCTCGACCAGATGTTCCGGATTGAAGAATCGATTGTGGTCACGCACGATGTAGGATCGGTCAAATCCATTCTGAACCGGCATTCCGTCGATATGCCATTTTCCTGAGTGATAGCTGCGGTAGCCGGCCCGTTTAAGTATTCTTGGAAGTAAAGGTGCCCAGCGGGGACGAGTGTTCTGTGTCCCACCCTCGAGACCTGGCAGAGAGTCTCGACGCACCTGTTGTGCGTAGTAGCCGGTGAGTAATGCAGCGCGTGTCGGCCAGCAGCGTGCCGTGTTGTAGAACTGAGTGAATCTCAGGCCGTTTGAGGCCAGTTTATCCAGATTTGGAGTTTGAATCTCGGATCCATAGCATCCGAGATCGGAATAGCCCAGGTCGTCGGCCAGAATCACCATAATGTTGGGACGTTCAGCAGAGTGGACTGCCGACAGGAAAAACATCGTCAACAGAACCGGACCACAGCAACGCATCTCTGCTCCCTGAACAACTGCTGGACTTAAATAATACTGTCGGACGGCTGTATGACTGATCTGTTTTCGCCCGGTTTCGTAATCCGCAGGTGTCGGCGATGGTAAGAATCAGCAGCCAACTCCTCCCATCGTAGTACACAACATGTCGGCGAATGCACAGTACGTTTCCCAAAAATAATTCGACAGCATCGAAACCGCCGGTGGCCGGTCACTGCGTTGTTATCGAAGTCGGGTTGGTCCGGAATTACGGGGATCCGGAGCAGTCCTGATCTGGTGCACCGCTCACAGTTTTTGCGGACAATACCTTTGAACGCGAACCTGAAAACCGATCGGTGGTGTCCGTTCAGTCAGGTCGGCGCTCTGCATTCGCAGCAAATGACCACTCTTCCCTGGTTAACGACGGGTACGGTCCATAACAGCACGGAGCTAGTTTACGTTTGTCTGATCGGACGTGCCGGAGTGGAAAATTGATCGATCCGGCAGTGGTGTGACTGATCGAAAGTTCTACTGCAGCAGCCCCAGGATTCGACAGTCGTTTCCCGTACAATACGGGCCGCAGAATCTTTGGCGAATCGAGTTCAGTTTTGCCCCCGATGATGTGCCGCGGAGTCGTGTGACTGACATTAATTATATTCGCCTATACGGGATCCGTTTTTTACTTGGTTGACATTAGGATCAGCGACCTTAAAAAGGGGGTGATTCTGATTGGTCACGAATTGGAAAAATCAAGGTAGTGACCTGTGACGTGCGAGACATTGATGCAATACGATTTGCCCCACGGCTGTTTCTCTCTTCCCTTCACGTGACTGCTTATCACGTAATCGGCCGGGCTTGTTGTTTCGTTTCTAACACTTGCGCTCGGGCTGCTGACGGTGCGGTCGTACCGTCATGATTTGCAGTTAACTGAGCGTTTCTTTCTGCAGTCCGATGCAGATGTTCTCTAGGTGCCGTCATGTCCGAGAAAAATCCCAATCGCCGTGAGTTTTTAAGCAGGTCATCTGTAGCCCTGCCGATTGTTTCCCTGTCGACTGAGGAATCCCCGACTGATTCGAAGCCCGACGATAAATTTCAGCCTGAAGAAAACTGGCGCGAGCGAATGAAGGCACCGGATGACGGCACGAAGTTCGGCTGGTTCGTTGATACGCGCCGCTGTTTCGGTTGTCACGGATGCGAGGTGAGCTGTAAGGCTGAAAATGATGTGCCTCTGGGAAATTATATTCGACAGACCATCTACAAAGATGTTGGAGACTACCCGAAGGTTGCTCGTGTGTTCCTGCCGATGTCGTGTCAGCACTGTGAGGATGCACCCTGTATTAAGGCATGCCCCTGTGGTGCCTTGCATAAGGAAGCGGGCGGGACTGTTGCGGTTGATTATGATGTGTGTTCGGGGCACGGTACCTGTGTGGACGTCTGTCCTTACGGCGCAATTTATCTCGATCCCGTGGCGCGGCAGGCCGTGAAATGTCATAACTGTTACCATCGAACTGAGATCGGTATGGAACCGGCCTGCGTTCCAACGTGTCCTTCGGAAGCGCTTTATTATGGCGATCTCAATGATCCTGAGTCGAAAATCAACCGGGCCATGGCCGAGGCCGAGGCCGACGACGGTGAATTGAAGCAGTTGCGGCCCGAGAAAGGGACCAGTCCGCGGATGTGGTTTGCCGGACCTGCTCCCGTGGAAGCGGAAGAAGATGTACCGCGGGAAGGTGAGTCTTACAGCCCCGATGCGTACAGCATCTACAGCTGGAAGAAATCAGGAACGCAGGCTCATGAATGATAATCAAGAGTCACGGCGTCGTTTCCTCGAACTCGGTATGGCAGCCGGTACCGTAGCCGGTCTGGCCGCATTCGGTTGCCGGGACGGGAAACATCAGTCACAGCCGGGGCCTGGGACTCGGGAGGATGCCTCCGCGACGTCTCCGGCGGGCGACCTTGAAACATGGAAGAAATTGAAAGGCACTCCTTACGAAACGGGTGACTTTAAAACGATGCCGGGAGTATGTCAGTTACCCGGTCCGCTGGCCAGGCGCAACTGGCCGGATCGCAACAAGTACAAAAATGCCCGAAAGGTACCGGGCATGTGTCAGCTGTGCAGCACTGTTTGTGGCATTATCGGATACGTAAAAGACGGCCGCGTCCTCAAGATCGAAGGCAATCCGAATGATCCCAACAGCCGTGGACACCTCTGCGCCCGCGGCCAGGCTGGTTTGAACCATCTGTACCATCCCGAACGCCTGCTGTATCCCCTGCGGCGTGTGGGGAAACGTGGCGAGGGAAAATGGAAGAGGATTACCTGGGACGAGGCTCTGGACGAAATCGCCACGCGACTGAAGGTCGTTCGCGAAAGCGGCCGGCCGGAAGAGTTTGCTTTTCATCAGGGCCGTCAGCGGAGCAAAGACGCCCTGGCTCGGTTCCTCAATGCTTTCGGAACCAAAACACAGTTGAGTCATCGAGCGCTTTGTTCCGGTAACCGACGTGCGGCCAATCTGACCTATCTGTGGGAGAGTGACTGGGATCTGAACGACGTTGAGCATTCAAAATATATCCTCAACTTTGGCTCAAATGCCTTTGAAGCACACCAGGGGCACGTCCCGTTTGCGACGCGGATTCAAAACGGCCGTTTCCGGAACGGTGCCAAGCTGGTCACATTCGATGTGCGGATGTCCAACACGGCTGGTGGCAGCGACGAATGGTTTGCGCCCTTTCCAGGGACAGATGGTGCGATTGCGCTGGCCATGAGCCATGTGATCCTCAGAGAGAATCTTCATGACGCCGATTTCATTGAAGGCTGGACGAATGTCACAGTCGATGAGTTGCGGGAGCATCTGCAGACGTACACTCCCGAATGGGCCGAACAGATCAGCGGTGTCTCCGCCAAGGATATCCGACGCATTGCCATTGAGTTTGCGGAGGCCGCTCCGGCATGTACGACGATGTGTAACCGGGGAAGTTCGGCCCACATCAATGGTTTCTACAACGATCGAGCTATTAATTTATTGAACGCTGTCGTAGGCAGCGTCGGCAGGAAAGGCGGCTGGTGCTGGTCACCGTGGGGCGGACTTGATCCGCTGGTCAAAACACCTCCGATGCCGCCCGGTGCAAAGACATGGAGCGTATTGGAAGATCCGCCTGAGTACCCGCTGGCCAATGTTTGGCGGAGGATGCGCGTAGGGGAGGTGATTTACCTGTATTTGCTGCAGGGGCGGGCAAAACTTCAGGCCTACATGACTTACAACCTCGATTCGCCGCTGACCTGGCCGGAAGAAAGTCTGACGCAGAAGGTACTGACCGACGAAGACTCAATCGGGTTTCATGTCTGTATTAACTGTTTCTACAACGAAACGGCCCACTACGCTGACATCGTCCTGCCGTGGGCTACGTATATGGAACGCTGGGATCTGGATGCCCGTGCATCCTACAACCTGAGGCCGTATGTTGGTTTGCGGACACCGATGATTGAGCCTCTGGGTGAATCGAAAGACGTTCGTGAGTTCTTCCCCGAACTGGCCCGGCGGATTGGCGGCGGCATGGAACAGTGGTATCAGGAGTCGACCGAAGAATACATGGAACAGTGGGCATCGAATGTTCCGAAAAATCCTGTAACCGGAAAGCGGGGACTGGCGCGATTGCTTGAGGAAGGCGCCTGGGAAGGTGACAGAGAACCCTTTTATGAACCGTATAATATTCCACTGAGTGAAGACGACATGCACGGAGCCGGTATCGATGAATCGACCGGAGTGATTACGAAAAACGGCGTTGGCATCGGTATCATCAAAGATGGCAGACCCGTACGGGGTTTTGCCACTCCCAGCCGCCGTTTCGAAGTCCGCAGTCTGTTTGTCCAAAAGATCGGGCTTAATGAGGATTGTTCAGATCTGATCGCGGCCAGCGGCGTCACCAGGACGAAGAACCGAAACGAAAAACATCATGGTCACGAAGTTAATATCGACCAAATGCCGATTTGGTTCCAGCCGCAGGAGCATCGTGACCTGGGAGAGAATGAGTTGGTGATGACCAGCTTCAAGTGGAATGTTCACAACCATGGACGCACCATGAATCTGAAATGGCTGGCCGAGATTGTCCACTCGAATCCGGCTTGGATTAATCCTCAGACGGCGTCCCGATTTGGATTGAAAAACGGCGACTGGATTGAAGTGACATCGTACTATTCACAGGAAATCGAGAAGCAGTCGCCGCACTTAAAACGAGACGATCTGCAGGTTGATAACGGACGGCGTGTGGTGGCGACAATGAGGGTTCCGATTGTGTTAATGGAGGGCCTTCATCCGCAGGCGCTGGCGATGAGTAACAGCTGCGGGCACTGGCAGTACACGAATGTTGCTCAGGCGCGGCCAGGCGGTGTCGGTGTGCCTGACGAACCAAACGAATCGACAGTGGACCAATCAGCGACATATCTGGCAGGCAGCGATCCGGTGACTTATCGTGACGCCGACTGGGAACGGAACATGTGGTGGCAGGACACATCCGGCGGCGACCCGGAACGATGGACAGCGAATACCGGTAACGGCTGGAATCAGAACCGACTGATACCTATCACTCCGGATCCGGTCAGCGGGCAGCAGGCGTATCACGATACGGTCGTTTCGATCCGGAAGGTGGGCCTGACATGAAGCCGGCGGTGAACGAACTGGCCTCACTGGCCGGCACATACCGATTGTTGGCGCGACTGTGGATTCGGGAAGTCGACGGGCAGCTCCTGAAATCGCTTCAGGAGCCTCCGCTTTGCCAGGTCTTCACTCAGGCAGGAGGTCGGTTGCCTGACAGTGCCGCTTCATCGACGCTGGAAGAGCTGGCTGTGGACTACTGCCAGTTGTTTCTCGGACCTGCGAACCATCTGCCCCCGTTCCAGTCGGTCTGGCAGCGAGGCCAATTTCAGAGTGACTCGGCTGAATCAATGCGATCCTATGTTTCTCTTTTGGGTTGCGAAACGGGAGACCAGATGGACGATCATTTTGGTATTCAGCTCGAGGTGATGGGGCATCTGCTGGATTTTTCGCTGAGCACCGTTCAACACTCCGATGGTGTTCCGGATTTGCCTGGCACTTACTTCGCTGAACACCTTACCTGGGTGTTTCCGCTGTTTGAGGCCGCCGTCATACGGGCGAAGACAGAGTTTTATCGATCGACAATCTGCATGACTCGCGAATTTTTGAGTTCAGAAAAGGCAATATGGTCCGGCGCACGTTCTTAAAGGGAGTGCTGTCGGACCTTATTGAGTTCCGGGGAAGCCATTTTGTCCGGTTCGGTTTCAACTGCTTTAGTTTTTGTAAAACCGGTTCAATTTCGTGACTAATAAAACGATGTGGCATGCTTCCATCTTACGATCGGGTGTGCACGTCGCAATGGTTTCGGAGTCACCAGCGGACCGCTTACACAACCTCGGTACGGTTTCCTGTACAGGGACGGTACGGTGTATCGAACCCTCGATTGCCGGGAACGACGTTCAGCTGCTCGTGGAGTTGTGTGCATTGCTGCTCCCGGTCTTCTCTGAGTCGGCGGAGGTCGCTGCACCAGCCTGCCTCACTGCAACTGCGATGGCCGAGGACGTTGTTTAGTTCCAAGGGATCAGCCAGCAGGTCGTAAGCTCCGTCGCCGTATTCCGTGTCGCTCAGGTAAGCATGAGTTGTCGTTCGTACACCCTGTACCAGTTCTTTGCGTCGTCCGGCGCTGCAGGTGCCGGTGGGAAACGTGTTATGTCCCAGCAATTCTCCCCTGTAATTTCCGACCTGTGCGAACACCGCCTCGTGAAGTGGCTGTCGGGTTCCCGCACGTAACCATGCCAGCAGGTCTTTGCCCTGTGCGTAGTCGGGAACGTTCAGTCCTGCCAGGTTCAGCATGGTCGGAAACAGATCGACTGACTGAACCAATCCCTGGACCGTTTCATTTCGCGGTGCAGTGATTCCCGGTGAGGTGCGCTGAGAAGTGGTACATGCAGCAGACACTCGTACGGTACCTCGCACTTTTCGAACAGACCTTTTTCGCCCATGAAGTTTCCATGATCGGAGCTGACCACATACGCATCGCGGAACACAATCGCCTTATTCGCGAGGCCCCGTGTCGCGGGGCACTTGACCAGAAGGTGCACCGTACACACCGGTTGCCGACACTTTCTGCCGTCCCGGTGTGATGTAGAGAATGTTGGGTTTCGGCATTACTGCATCGGAACCAGTGAAATACTGTTTGAGTGTTTCACTAGTGCCGTATTATTTTTGAAACTGAAACGCATACAGTTTGCAGTCCTGCAGGTGAAAACGCAGACGGACTGCCCGGCCGGCAAGTTGGTCGAGGTCGTCTCCTGTCTGCCAGCGCACCGGCATCCGTACAGAGTTACCGTTGATGGCAACTGCATCCGCTTTGGTGAATCCTTCAACGGGCCTGTTCTGTTCATCGAGCAGTTCGACGCGGACCGACCCTCCTCCGCTGGTTTCCACGTTCAGTTCCAGATGCCGACCCGAGAATCGGATTAATGGTGTGGTAATCCGGCCTCCACGGTAGTCTGCGTCCGCCGAGACAAAGCCATCCAGTCGAAGTACGGCTCTTCCAATACCGGTCAGATGAACTCCTTCTGCCGCCTCGTCGATGATTCCGTCGTGATCTCGATTGGAACCTACATAGTAGATCCACAACTCATCGCCCATGCGAACAGGATGCGGCATCGCCCAGACGTATCGTGAGTCGAACGTTCCGTCCGGGCCTGTGGACATGAATGGTTTTCGCCCGCCGACCCGCTGAAAATCCTTTCCATCCCGACTGACAGCCAACCTGACATCGAAGCCCGAAGGTCCCGGTCCTTTGGCCGAACGGGATTGCCAGTGCCAAAATGCTTCGGCCAGCATGATGTAGACATCTTCAGCGCCCATACAGGGAAACACGTCAGCTCCGTAGAAGTCAACCGGTGGCTGTGGTGTGTCGGTCTCATAAGTTTCCAAATCGATTTTATCGGCTTCCATCACAATCTGTTCGTTGTCCCAGTGCTGCAGGTCATCGGATTCCAGCCGTCGTACCGTTCGATAACTGGCCTCACGTGGTGTTTTACGGAACCACTTTCGCGTGTACATAGCATAGCGCCGGATGTTTGGATCCCAGAAGACGACGGTCTGCGTGTCCCAGCCCCCAGGACCCGGATTGAGTGTGGCGAATTTCTTCCAGTGAATTCCGTCCGGCGAACTGTGCATATGCAGCTCTTTACTGGGATAAACTTTCGCCTGGTTCTTGAAGCGTTGTTCGGGAGGAGCTAGGGGGTCAATCCACACCGAACTGCCCCCGATGGGCCCTGGCAGCACCACAGAGTTTTCTTTGGAACCGTCGAGGTTGTACAGGCCGACGTTTAGCTTTTTGAAGTGGAGACCATCAGTCGATTCCGCATAACTGATGCGAAGGTCCTGCCAGGGATCTGTAGCAACCGGCTGGCGAAAGTCATACCAGATTTTTACCTTGTCATCGTGTTTGAGGACGCTGGAATAGATTCCGATGATATTGCCCTGTTCCCACGCCTGATCCGTTCTGAGTAATACCTTCCCGTCGCGCCGCGGAGTGTTCATGACCAGTTCAACACCCAGGCTTGAAGCGATAAAACGATCATCGACGAACAATTGTTTTCGAGTACCGATGTCGATGGCAGTTGCCGGATTTGCCTCCGCGCACGGAGCCGGGATTCCATTTAGGAACACCGGTACAAAGAATGAAATTAACAGCAAGCTGACAGATCCGCGTTTCGGCATTTCCTGATTCCTTAAGAGTTCACCCGTCAAAAACAATCCCTGACAGTTCCCTGTCAGGCACTCATGTCATCGGATCCGTTCGGTCAGTCCTCCGGCGCTGGAACCGGTGACCGGGGCAATGTTGTCGGTATGGATACGATCGACTGATAGGATTTTTAGGTGTGTGATTGAGTTGATCGCATTCATTGTTCCGGACGGTCCTGTTGCATCAGCAGTTCGGCCAGCTTGTCCGGAGCGGTAATCATGGCATCGTGTCCGGTTGCCAGTTCCGAATACGTCCACGAGTTATCGTGCTGAACGCGGCCGGCAAACTGGTCGAAAACACCGACTGCCGGATCACTGCAGTAGATGTAACTGTTCGCAATGTGCGACGTTTCGGGATTGCCCAGCTGGACAGTGTCACTTTTGGTTTTCAGTGGATGCGGTGTTAATCTTGGGCGGACCCAGGCCAGATCCTCCTCATCGGTTACCCCAAACGCTTCTACCGGAAAAATGCACGGCAGCCGAAAGCCATCACCGTCTGTTTCTGTCTTTTCCTCAAACAGCTGCCAGACTTCCGGTGGTTGATAGTCAGCGAGCGATTTGCCGTCTTCCGGTACAAATGCGTCCAGGTAAACCATACGGGCGATGCGATCAGCAGCCCTTGTAGCCACACCCGCGATGACCATTCCCGCGTAGCTGTGTCCGACCAAAATCACCTGTCGCAGGTCTTCAAACTCCAGTACTCCCAACACGTCCTGGATGTGTGTTTCCAGTCCGACATCTCTGGTCATCAGGTGCTGACGTTCTCCCAGTCCGGTCAGTGTCGGCGTGAAGACGTCATGACCCGCTGCTTTCAACAACGATGACACTCGTTTCCAGCACCATCCTCCGTGCCAGGCACCATGTACCAGCAGGTAGGTTGACATGCTATTCTCCTTAATGTGCATTGAAATCAGGGATCCCGTATTGAATCGCTGTCGTTGAGAAACTCAATCTCCACGATGGAGACGTCCTGCAACAAAATACAGTCCGTCCACTGGTGGCTGAAATGATCGACAGTGATGTCTTTGATTTTTCCGGTCATTTCCCAGCGTTGTGTTAATCCATGGGCCGATTTGCGGTGTTTCCGATTTCGTTCTGAGTCTAACAGACTGGATTGACACACTGGATATCTCAGGCCACCTTTATGCTTTGCAAGCAATCACGATAATTTCAAACGGCCGGTGTTTGAGTGGTCCTGGATCCCGTGGACCTGAATTGGATTTTTTACCGGAGTTCGCCATCACCGGTTTCTGTATGGGTACGTGAGAGAATGAAACAGGCGATGAACTGTTGAGAGAACACCCTGAGAACGTTTGTGGGATTCCATTTTTGGAAAGCCGAGGGGAAAATATACGTGACACAAAACTCGTTTTCCCCGCCACGTTTTTCGCAGACTGTCCCGGAGAGTAACGAATGTCACTGGCCCGGGTGATGTTCGCTTCCACAGCAAAAGATTGTCGAACGCCGACTGTTGCCGGAAAAGAACCGGTCGGACAATCAGTGATCGTGTTAGTTGCCACTGGATTTTAACGCCGGTATCCTGCCGGCTCGTGTGACCGTGTTCTGCGTGGTTCCAACCGTTACTTCCGGGACTCACAGTGATTCAGGTACCGGTGTCAGTCGATTCGGCCCGAGGTGAAAGAACGTCTACATGGACATCGAAACAACAAATGGTTCACTCTGTCGTAAACTGAGAATGGCTCTGGTCGGAGGAGGACAGGGAGCGTTTATTGGCCGTGTTCATGCGACGGCAGCAGTGCTGGACAACCGGGCATCACTGGTTGCCGGTGCGCTCTCGTCGAATGCTGAACGTGCTAAAGCATCAGCTGCATCGTACGACATCAGTGAATCGCGAGCCTATGAGTCCGTCACTGAATTGATTAACAGTGAATTGTCGCTGCCCGCAGATGAGCGTGTTGATTTTTTGAGTATTGCGACTCCGAATCATACTCACTTCGATATTGCCAGGTCTGCAGTTGAAGCGGGCTTTAACGTAATCTGCGACAAGCCAATGACATTTGATTTTGCTCAGGCGGAAGAGCTTGTGCAAGCTGTGGAAGCCAGCGGTGTCGTGTTTGCAGTGAGTCACAACTACACGGGTTATCCACTTGTTCGCCAGGCTCGCGAAATGATCTTGAACGGTGAACTGGGAGAGATTCAGGCCATCCGTTCCAGTTACATTCAGGGCTGGCTCAGAACACGGCTGGAAGATGAAGACCAGAAACAGGCAGCATGGCGCACCGATCCCAACAGGTCGGGGGCAGCCGGAGCGTTCGGTGATATTGGAACGCATGCCTATAATCTTGGTCGCTACATGACCGGGTTGCTGCCGGAAGAACTGTCGTGCCATCTGAAGATATTCGCTCCGGGGCGCAAACTGGACGATTACGGTCATGCCGTCATCCGTTATGAAAACGGAGCATTGGGCACGGTTACGGCGAGTCAGATCTCCCATGGTCGCGAGAATGATCTGTCTATCGAGGTGGATGGCACGAAGGGAGCTTTGTTCTGGAGGCAGGAAGAGCCGAATATGATGATTGTTCGCCGGAACGGCGAGCCTCACAGGATGTATACACGCGATCCGAATGCTCCTTTCATGAATGATTCAGGTGCCAGTGCGTGTCGTCTGCCGTCCGGACATCCGGAAGCGTTCTTTGAAGCATTTGCCAACGTGTATCGCTCAGCCTACGACGCTATGATTAACCGTGCCTCGGGGGCAGCCGTTGAGCCAAAGGATACGATTTATCCTAACGTCTACGATGGAGCGGAAGGTATGCTGTTCATTGAGAAGTCTGTTGCCAGCAGTGCTGACAACGGTGCGTGGGTTTCCTGCAACTATCCAGGCTCCCGACGATAGTTTGTGTCGGCATGGGAAATGTTTGGTCATCGTCAGTCAGCACTGTTTACATATCTGATCAGTCGGTCGGCACCAGCCATGCTGTGAGGATTAAGATACAGTCAATTACGGCGACCGTAAAAAAAGAGTGGGAGTCGTGAAGGCCGGGCAATACTCAATGCCAGTCCTATGTTCGGGCATAAGTGGACTCACGCGGCGTCTGATACCTTACATTCAGGTGAGGTGTTTCCAGTTGTTTTTGTCCTGTTCCCAAAGATCGGCACCCCGCTTCAACCAGTCCGCCTGTTAGCAGTGTTCTCTCTATCGGATATGGTGCCGTGCCGGTCAGGAAGGTTTGCTCAGCTTTGGACATCAATGCCGCAGAATAAGTCACATTCGGTTTGGCTGGCAGATAGAACAATGTTGACAGCGGTTCAGTCTGCCCTCTGAGTCTGGCAGCGAATGTGAAATCACTGACCAGGCCATTCATTAGTAGCATCGTTGCCCTGACACCATCTGCATATTCAAATCGGTACAGGATGGGATCACTGACCCACTTGCGAATCTGATCGGGGGTCGGGTATCGATGGCTGAAGGAATCCGGCTGGGCCAGTGTCTGGCTTCGCGACAGACAAGCTTCAAACAGTTGCGGATCCCATCCCCCGTCAACCCAGTTTTCATTTTTCATTGCCTGCCAAACCGAATCACCCTGCAGTGCCTGTATGGATACGACACCCGTTTCACCTCCGCGTCGTCGCTCAGCCATACACTGTATGACTTCGAGTGCGTGAAAGTCATAGCTGTCAATCCTTCCTCTGGCGACACACATCAATTCCTGCACCTCTGCCCCGTAAGGAAGATCGACGTCCGGCATTCGCCAGGTTACCGGTAATGAGGATCCGGCATTCAAAGCAAAGTCCAGTTCGTGCGAGACGTCCACCATTTCTTTTGCCCAGTCCCATTTCCACGACAGGTGCTTGTCATTAAAGACGGGCAACGATCGGCCTTCCTGCCGAAAAACATCCGTCACCTGGCTGAAGAATTCGTAGCGAGGGTACTGAGTCTGCTGATATTCATTTTTAGGATAGTCGCCGTGTTCGCCGATGATCAGCACTGCATCGACGGCCAACTCCGGGCCGCCACATCGCAGCGTTTCTGCGATACTGGAATAGATCGGGAATCCGAATTCCTGAGATCGCTGACGACTGAGGTCACTCTTTGGTGTCTGATCAACATAAGCGCTAACCACATCAAACGGTGGATGATGCCAGCGGCCATTGACCGGGTAGCCCACGAGGAAACGTTCTGCCATGTGCCAGGCATGGGAGGGGTACCGCCATACGGTCGTGACAACCGCAAGACGCTTCCTGCGAGTCATCAGGCTGCTTTCGGTAGCGCGCATTGATCCGGCGGCAAAGAGTCCGGCGGCAGTGGAGCCCAGAAATTTTCGTCGTGTGACCATCGTCAGTTGTTTCATTACATTGAAGGATACAGGCAAACTGATCTGACCTGACTGCAAATGTTTGAACACTCAGCCGGCGAACCAGTCCGGAATCATTGAGTACAAATGTGTTCAATCGGTGCCGCATTATCGGAACCGGATTTGTGGAACACATAGATATGCACAGCAGGTGCCCGGTGAAAACCCGGGTGACAACTTATTATAAGGCCACTGTACGACAGTCGGACACCCGCAGGCCATTCCGGATCTGCAGGTACCGCATTTTTTTATCTCACATAATTTCTGAATCCGTGACATCCTGGTGAGGATTTTTTCGAGCCGATATTGCATAGCGCTGGAGCGAATGGTGCGACAATTGCTGTTCCAGTGCACCCCCTGACTTGTGTTGCTCCCGAACCGTCCTCGTCCGGGACTGACCATGCGATGTCAAACCGGCGTGCAATTTGAACTCAACCGTCGTCAATTACTCTGGGGATCTCGACATCTGTCGGACGATCGATCCTGCGGCGTTGTGTTTAAAACACACTGTCCGGAAGTTGACGTTCGTCAGCAGTCGCCGCTGATTCAAGCTGAAGCAGGGTTTCCCGGGGCGTTTCCATGTGGACACCTTCGAATGAGGGTGAAACCGGTAACCGTGTGAGTTGGTGTGACCGCTGACTGCGATTTGCGGCGTCACTGGCCGTAAAACTCCAGATAACCAACCCCAGTGTTCCACATGTAATCAGGGCCAGCCAGACCAGCCACGGTGTTAACCGATCGGCCCGGGAACCAGCGGCGCCGGGAAGTTGTACTCCTGAAATCGTTCCTGCCAGGAACAGCGGAGCAATGCTGAGTCCGCTGTCCGTACCCGACGCATAAGCCTCTCGCTTAAAAAAGTAGCCCGAAACAGTTACCTCAGGCGGATGCTGTTCAAACTTCGTTGAAAACGGAAGATCGGCTGTGGCAGAACGAGCCACCACATGAACCAGCCCGTCACCGGAATCCTGCAGGGTTATCCAGGCATCAACGACTTCACCATACTCCGCTGACGGATTTGTCAGTGTTTCTCTGGTTAGACGCCGAAGCGTTCCGGTTAGTTTCCATGGACGTCCCCGACATTCTTCGGGGGCGTCCATGAATTGTGCATACCGTGCTTTTGGAAGTGTGCGAATTTGTTTTTCAGTCAGTCGGTTGGCAAGCTCCATGGAAACAAACCATGCCGTGGTTTCATCCGAACTCACCCCAATCTGGTTGTCTGAGATGGAACGAATCAGATCCTCGCGAAGAACCTGGACCTCAGCTTTGCCCGGTTCCGGACGAAAAACGGTATGATTCAGTCTGGGGTGATCGTCGGCTGTTGTGTTGGCCGCGGAAGTGTCCGGGAACAGCTTTGCCCAGAATTCGGCCTTTCCGGCAATCCGACTGCCAATCAGGACCAGGCCAAGAGTCATCAGCATCAGCATCAGCCGAAGCTGGTGCTTCCGGGTAATCAGGCCCCTTGGCCGTTCTTTCGTTCGAAACCGCAACCCGACTTACCCTGTGCTTGCTGGAGTCGTGAGTGGTGCTGAGTCCGTCGTCCAGGAACATCTGGACCGTATGACACAAAAAAAGAATATAGCCGTTGTTCGGCAAAAATCCCACAGTAATACAGGTGCGACACCTTGTGGAGATCACAATGGGGTTGAGTACCGAAAGAACGAGACGGTCGGACCGGACTTTCGGACGCTGTCAGGAACCAGTGATTCGATCGACGTATTCGTGGGAATCAGTGGTTTGATGTCGTAGCATTTGTATGCTTTGAGTTGAGTCCCTTGATTCCCGGAAATTCAGTCCTGTATGTCATGTCCGCCGATAAAACTGATCGTCCTTACCGGAAGCGATCGTCCGGAGGTTCAGCAGGTCTGGCGAGCGCTGCTGCCCACACTCAGTCAGACCGACGGAATCGAGGTCGTAGGTGAATACCCTCGGTCCAGGGATATAGAGGACAGTGTTGATGCTGATATCGTGGTTGTGCTCGGCGGCGACGGTTCGATTCTTCGCGGTTGTCGACAGTTGGGACGTCAGCAGATTCCGATTGTCGGTATCAACCTGGGACAATTAGGATTTCTGGCAGATCTCACGCTGGAAGAATTCCATCAGCATCTTCCGCAACTTCGCCGACGTGAATACTCAGTTGCTGAGTACCTTATGTTTGAATGCACCCATGTGATGAAAGACGGATCCTGTCACATCGATCTGGGACTCAATGAGGTTGCGGTGACATCAGCGACTGCACTGCGGATGGTCGACATATCACTTGAGATTGATGGTCAGTCGGTCACAACCTTCAGTTGCGACGGTTTGATTCTGAGTACACCGATCGGGTCAACCGCTCACAATCTGTCGGCTGGCGGACCTATTTTACGTCAGGATCTGCAGGCATTCTGTATCACGCCTATTTGTCCACACACGCTGACAGTTCGTCCGATCGTGGACACGGCGGAGCGAACTTACTGCCTTTCTGTCGGCGAAGCCGGTGGTGGAGCCACTCTGGTGATTGATGGTCAGATCAATCGGCCAATCGTGCCGGGAGATCGCATCAGTGTTTGTCGTGCGCAGCCAACTTTCAAGAAGGTTCATTTTTCCGGACACAGTTACTATTCGACACTGCATCGCAAACTGGGATGGCGCGGTCAGCTGGATTATCGCCAACGCAGGGGACAATAGTCTGCCATCAATTCCGGTACACGAGACCTATAACGGCAGATAATCAGAACCCTGTAAAGTAAACAGGGAAGTTGCTAAGTTTGTGGACAAGCGGTATTGCCACGCGTCTTGTCAGATTTAATATTCAGAAGCGGCTCATGAACGACCGGTCACCTCAGATAAATTCTGTTAATCGTGAGGAACTGCGCTGGCGATCAACCACCGTGGTGTCTGTACGTCACGAAGGCAGAGTTGTGCTGGGGGCAGACGGTCAGGTTACATACGGCAACACGATCATGAAGTCTGATACACGCAAGCTGCGTCGTATGCTGGACGGAAATGTGCTTGTTGGGTTCGCTGGATCCACAGCCGATGCATTTGCGCTGATGGAACGATTTGAAGAAAAACTGAAGGATTATCCGGCTAATGTGGCACGAGCCGCCACTGAATTGGCACGTGACTGGCGCACTGATCGCATGCTGCGGAGACTTGAAGCGATGATGCTTGTTGCCGACAAAGATGTAACTCTGCTGCTAACGGGACAAGGGGATGTGGTTCAACCGACAGACGGAGTGGTGGGAATCGGATCCGGCGGTCCCTTTGCGACAGCAGCTGCCAGAGCACTTGTTCGCCATTCCGATTTGACCGCGGCCGACATTGTCAGGGAATCACTGCGCATAGCGGCAGAAATCGATATTTACACAAACGACAGTATTATTTTAGAGGAGCTTCAGTGTTCGAGCTGACACCGCAACAGGTTGTTGAAAGACTGAGCGAACACATTGTGGGGCAGAATGATGCGAAGCGGGCCGTCTCGATTGCCCTGCGAAATCGCTGGCGCTGGATGAATCTGAACGAAGAGATGCGCCGTGAAGTGACTCCTCGTAATATCCTGATGATCGGTCCGACTGGTGTGGGCAAGACTGAAATCACCCGACGTCTGGCAAAACTTACCAGTGCCCCTTATATCAAGGTCGAGGCTTCCAAGTACACTGAGGTTGGTTATTACGGACGTGATGTGGAAAGCATGGTTCGTGATCTGGTCGAGGCGGCAATCGGTCTTGTTCGCAAGACCAAACGTAAAGAGGTCGAAGCCGCGGCAGAGGAACGTGTGGAAGATCGTTTGCTGGATCTCCTGGTTCCCTTTGAACCGGTATCCGTGGATGAGGATGATGACGCCGAATCGCAACAGGCCCGTAATGAGCGAACTCGTGCAAAATTTCGGGACATGCTTCGGGACGGCCGACTGGAAGAACGTACGGTCGAATTGTCAGTTGAACAGCGAAATTCGCCTGTCCAGGTGTTCACTAATATGGGAATGGAACAAATGGACATGGATCTGCAGGGCATGCTGGAACGCATGATGCCTCGCCAGCAGAAGGATCGAAAATTAACAGTTGCTGAAGCCCGGCAGGTCCTGCACGAACAGGAAGTGGAGGGACTGCTGGACAATGAATCAATACAGGAAGAAGCGATCACGCTGGCTGAAGAGACCGGAATCATTTTTATCGACGAGATTGACAAGATCTGCAGTTCATCTGAAGGCAGTCGGTCGGCGGATGTGAGTCGACAGGGAGTGCAGCGTGATCTGCTGCCGATTGTGGAAGGCACCACTGTACAGACTCGCTACGGAACGGTATCCACCGAAAAAATAATGTTTATTGCGGCTGGTGCGTTTCACCGCGCTCGCCCTGCGGATCTCATGCCGGAACTTCAGGGACGTTTTCCTATCCGGGTCGAACTTCAGGATCTGGAACGCGAAGATCTGGTTCGCATTCTGACAGAGCCCTCGAGTTCCCTGACTCAGCAGTATTCCGCAATGCTGGCCACAGACGGTGTTACGCTCGACTTCACTGACGATGGAATCGAAGCAATTGCTGATACGGCATTTTTTGTGAATCAGTCGACTCAGAACATCGGGGCACGCAGGCTGCAAACAATCATGGAACGACTGCTGGAAGAAGTGAGCTTCGCGGCTCCGGATTGTGGTCCACGGTCGCTCACCGTCGATCGGGATTTTGTGGAATCCCGACTCAAAGGCGTCCGGGATGATGAAGATCTGAGTAATTTTGTGCTGTAGGTCAGGTCCGGATTCTGTGAAATCCAACAGTTTCGGCAGGACCCGGACACTGTCCGGAATCTGATATTGTCGCGGAGTCGGGTCGGTCTTACGCTTCTGACACGGCAGAGCCTGCATTTGGCTGTCATGTTTTTCTTTGATTCGTTCCGTGCGGCAGGATGCGTTGAAGCTTCTCCAGCGACATATTCTCTGGGAACTGGTTCGTGTGTTCGCCATGTTACTGGCAGGACTCACGGTGATGCTGGTCTTTGTCGGCCTGTTGCATGAGGGCACGGAACGTGGACTGGCACCTCGTTTCCTGCTGCAGATAATGCCGTTTGTGGTTCCCAGTCTGCTGCCGTTCACGATTCCGGCTACTTTGCTTCTGGCAGTGACAGTTGTTTACGGGCGAATGGCAGGTGAACTTGAAGTTACCGCAGCCAAGTCCGCCGGAGTCCACCCCGTCAGACTGCTGACGCCTGCCTTTATTCTGGGTGGCGTTCTGACAGTCGCCTCATTTGCTTTGACGGACCGTGTTATTCCATGGGCTGTTACGAACATCGAAACAGTCGTTACTCAGGCTACTGAAGACATATTTCTGGATGTCCTGAAAACTCAGCATCACTTCAGCAGCCCGACAGACGGTTATTCTATCCTGGTTGATGACGTACAGAATAAAACTCTGATCATGCCGTCATTTACCTACCGTCTCCCAAATCATCAGCAGATTTCTGTCAAAGCAGACTGGGCGAGAGTTCAGTTCGATGTGAAGGACCGGAAGGCAAAATTATATTTTAAAAATGCCGCTGTAAGTATTCCCGGCCAGGATTCTGCCGGTCGGATGAAGGAATGGGAATGGGAATTTGACCTTAAGGAAGAGTTGGGCGGTAAAAAGCCTCGACACCTTACAATCGAGGAAATTCGTCAGCGGGTCGTGAAAATTTCAGTGGCGGAATCAATCAGTCGGATACAGCTTGATCAGGAAATTTCCATGTTACTGCTCATGGGAGAATTCGACCTGCTTTCGTCCCGGCAAACCGAACAGTTTGATTCCGACAGGTTCTGGGCCCTCTCGAGTAAACAACGACTCGAGACTGAAATTCATACCCGGTATGCCATGGCCGGAAGCTGTCTGTTCTTTGCGTTTCTCGGTGGACCGTTTGCGGTTCTGCAGGCTCGACGGCAGTTTGTAACGAGTTTTATCCTGTGTTTTTTGCCTATCCTGCTGATCTATTACCCGGTTACTTTTCTTATGTCGAATCTCAGTAAGACCGGCAGTGTGGGGGCCTGGTGGTCCATGTGGATCCCCAATGCAATTGTGGGCTTGGCCGCAATACTCGTGATGCGACGCGTTATTCGTCACTGAGCCGGATTGTTGTCACAGGCAGGTGATGTGTGATTTGATGCCGTACCACGGATACGGATCGTGCCTGTGCACACAAAATCACTGCGGGATACCATCTGGCCCCCAGATGTCGAAGGACCGTGTTATTAGGATTCTGTTCCGACTGCCTGACGCGGGTTCTTATCAATCAGCCTGCAGATCTCAGTTTCATCAAGTCCAAGTTGTTCTCTGAGATTGGTTTGAACTTCGGGCATTGTGATAGTTGATCCCGCCAGATTTTGGGAACCAGGCCTGCGGGCGACACCGTGAACATCAACTTCCACGGTGATTCCCGAAACTTCATGCAGTCCCGGCTGCAGCGTAGCTGCAGAAATGGCATCCGTTACCATCACCGCACGGTCAATTCCAACCAGATCCAGGTAATTCCGCAGAGCATAAAAGCTGACGTGAGCTCCGTCCGGAATAAATGAAACCCACAGATCGTTGCGACAGGCCAGAAACCTCTGCAGTACATTGTCGTGCCGGGGAAGTTGAACCGGACACCCGTTACCGAAATGCGTCACCATGCTTAAACCGGAATCGATAGCGTTTTGAAGCTGCTGCATCGAAGGATTGCAGTGTCCGGCAGCGACCGTTACACCCAGATTTGTCAGCATTCGTATTGTTGCCCCGCTGGGATCCTGCTCAGGAGCCAGCGTGACGATACGAGTCAGGCCGGCGGCTGCATCCAGCAGTCGTTTCATATCGTTAATATTTGCCGGTAACACGGCCTCGGGCGGGTGTGCTCCGATATAGCCTGCGGTCGAATTGAGGAACGGGCCTTCAATATGAACGCCCGCGATAACATCCTGGGCCAGTGTGCTTTCCTCCCGAAGTCGTACGAGATTGCTAAGTTTGTTAACGAGTGCGTCAACAGTATCCGTGATGACAGTCGCCAGAATCCTGTCAACACCGTCCCGCTTCAGTGTCTCGCAGGCTGTCTGTAACTCATCAGCAGTCAGCGACGAAGAACAAAAATCAGCGCCAGCGTATCCGTTTACCTGAAGGTCAAATGGTCTCATACTTTTTGCAATCGATCATGTCAGGCTGATTGGCAGGAGAAGTTGGAACAAAGGTGCCAGAACCGACACAGAAGTTACTCTCACGGATACGCTGAGAATTCCGGGACTAGTGGTATGCCTTCGTCAGGCCAGGGGGCGCCTTGTGTGTGCCATCACGTGAACGCTGAACAACAGACATCAGCCGCATCGAACTTAAGGAGGGCGGGTAGTTCATTCCGACCCCACAACGCCGGGGATTGATGTTCAACCCGGGAAATATTCGCAGATCGCCACTATTATTGACAGTTGTCAGTGACGACTGCGTGCGGTGCATGCATCACAGCAGATGATTACGCAACGGCTTCTTCTGTTCGGCGACCTCGCGGGATCCGGTCACGAACATCGTATGCAAGTCCGACTGCCCGAAGAACGCGAATCGACCACCACGTGATGTCAATTTCCCACCAGCGATGTCCGGCAGGGGCAACAGCGGGATGAGCGTGATGGTTGTTGTGCCACCCTTCACCGTACGCCAGAATCGCAACCCACCAAAGATTACGTGATTCGTCGCGCGTATCGTAGTTGCGGTATCCCCAAAGATGGGTGGCTGAATTCACGAACCAAGTTGAGTGATATGCCAGTACCATACGCACACACATGCCCCAAAGCAGCATCGAAAGTGCCATCGACCAGCCGCCAATCAGACCTCCCGTCGCCAGAAGAGCCAGCCCCTGTCCCCACAAAATAAAAACAAATGCCCGTTCAAAAAACAGCAGCATTCGATCATGGATCAGTTCCGGTGCATACCGTCGGTACAGGGTTTTCTGTTCGTAGTCATTTCGGCTTATGAAGAGCCACATCAGATGCGACCACCATGGTCCTTCCAGTGGAGAGTGAGGATCTCCTTCGTGATCAGACCTCTGGTGGTGGAGTCGATGTGTTGCTGCCCACGTTAATGGAGATCCTTCTGCAGAAAGTGACCCGGCCAGCAGGACCATAAACTTTGCCGGAGCGCGCAGTTTGAAAGACTTATGAGCAAGATAGCGATGATAGCCCAGGCAGATGCCAATGCTGCAGGTCAGCCAGTGAAAAACGACACAGGTTGCCAGTCCGGTCCACGAAAAGAAGAACGGAGCAATCAATGCTCCCACATGGACTGCCACCAGAAACAACGTGACGATCCAGTCAATGTTGTCCCAACGCAGTCGGTCCGCAGCAAAAGCGGCCCGGAGTGTTTCTGTTTCTTTTTCTTTTGTTGCCTGTGTCTGTTGTGCAAGCACATCAGGAGAAACCCTGCGAGAGGTTGTGACTCCTGTGAGGACTTCGCTCATTCGTTGACACTTTCCGACAGCGAAGTCGTGACTGAAGACTCCGCCTGGTAATTTTGATTCGGCACATCAACTGCCTGAATAATGGATAACGGCGACGAACACTAAGGACATTATTCATCTGCTGCAACTGTCTTTCGTCCCGCTGAAGTCACCCGATTGTCAAAAACGTGTCATCGGCATAAAGCTTTTTGCTGTAATGGGTTAAATGAATAGATGTGGAGCTGTTCGAGTGTGTTTTTCAGTCTTTCAAAGTTGCAGAATGGTGATTGTCCGGTTGTTCACTGCGTCAGCAGACGACGAGTTGGGCTGTGTGTGTCGAATAAGGCAAATGAAGTTGGGTTTCAGCGGAGAGTTCTGTCGAGTCTGCCGGGGGTGTACAGCAGGCAAGTCTCACTGTCTTGCTCGCGGAATATGCACCGATCGATGCCAAATTGGTGCAATCTGGCGGACCGGAGGTTCCTCGGAAGTCGGGTTGCGGACCGGTTTGGGCTTCGAAAGCCGCGAGTAACACTGTTCGTGTGAATACTTCTGAACACCGATGACATGTTTTTTGCGGCCGGTGGGCGGATACGTGAAACAGAGGTTTGGTAGACTGTTATTTTTCCTGGATGGACGTCAAACCTAAGTTTGTGTCACGAATACACTCAACGAACCATATTCGATGTTCCTGAATCAAATGACAACGACGATGTTGAATCACTTTCCTCTGGCTGTATGCCTTTGGGCTTTCTGTGGAACGCTCGTCATTGGGGAAGACACAGTTTCTTTCAGTCGGGATATTCGTCCGATCTTATCGGACAGGTGCTTTCAGTGTCATGGTCCGAATGAAGAAGCTCGTCAGGCAGAATTACGCCTGGATATTGACGATGAAAAGGAAGGTCCGTTTCGAGATCGCAACGGGCGACGGGTGATTCAGCCCAAAGATCCGCTGTCGAGTGAACTCTGGTATCGGCTGACGACTGATGACGAATCCGAGCGGATGCCCCCTTCGGACTCTCACCTTCGGACGCTGACGGTATCTGAAAAGGCGCTGGTCAGGAGCTGGATTCTCCAGGGAGCCCAATACGACGATTTTTGGGCATTCGTGCCGCCACTGGCAGCAACGCCACCGTACGTCGAGGACCCTCAGTGGCAGTCTCCCATTGATCGTTTTGTGCTGGCCCGGCTAAACGAGAAGAATCTGAGACCGCAGAGTGGTGCCGACAGACGAACACTGATCAGGCGAGTGACGTTTGACCTGACGGGGCTACCACCGGGAACAGACGACATTCGTCGCTTCGCTAACAACTCTTCTCCTCAAGCATGGGAGATTCTTGTCGACCGACTCCTGGCGGCACCTTCTTACGGTGAGCACATGGCAAAGTACTGGCTTGATCTGGTGCGTTTTGCTGACACGAACGGCATTCATCATGATCACTATCGTGAAACCACACCGTACCGCGACTGGGTGATTCGGGCTTTTAACAATAATCTCCGTTTCGATGACTTTATCACATATCAGATTGCCGGGGATTTGTATGAGGAATCGACAATTGACCAGCAGATTGCGTCCGGATTCAATCGTCTGCACCTGGTAATCGATCGTGGTACCGCATTACCCGAGGAAAGTTACACGCGGAATGTGGTGGATCGTGTCTCTGCGTTTGGGACGGCGTTCCTGGGACTGACGCTGGGTTGTGCTGCCTGTCACGACCACAAATATGACCCATTGTCTCAACGCGAATTTTATCAACTGTTTGCATTCTTCAATAATATTGATACGGAGCCGGAGACACCCGGGAGAAACAGTCATCATCCCGTCATTCTGCTGCCGACTTCCGAACAGGGAGAACGGTTAAGACAGATCGAGAACGGCATCGAGTTCACTGGAGCCAAGATCAAAGAACTGACAGATGTACTTAGCAAACTCAGCTCGGACGATTCTGTGCGTAAAAGCGACGTTGAAATCCTGCTGAAATCAAAGAAAGAGCGACTCGAGATACTCAAGAAAGAGCTGGATGCCGTCGAACGGACCGTCGCTGTGAGCCTTGTTTCGAAAGAGCGAACCGACATTCGACCGGCTTATCTGCTGATTCGCGGCGCTTACGACCGGCCGGGAGAACAGGTGGAACGAAACACTCCCGGATTTCTTCCCGGCCTGAATGCCGCCGGAAGCACCGTCACCCGTATGGATCTTTCTCACTGGCTGACTCAGGAACAGCATCCTCTGACGGCACGTGTTGCTGTGAATCGGTTTTGGCAGCAGTTCTTTGGAGTCGGCCTCGTAAAAACGTCGGAGGATTTTGGAGCGCAGGGTGAATATCCCAGTCATCCTGAGTTACTGGACTATCTTGCAGTCAGGTTTGTGGAGTCCGGATGGAACGTAAAGGAGCTGGTTCGGTCAATTGTCCTGTCACAAACATACCGGCAGTCTTCGCGTGCACCTGCGTCTGCCTTTCGAGAAGATCCCGAAAACCGCCTGCTCGCCCGGGGCTCTCGGTTCCGGCTTGATTCTGAGATGATTCGTGACCAGATTCTTTCAGTCAGCGGTCTGCTGAATGAGTCCATGTACGGCCGCAGTGTTAAGCCGCCCCAGCCACCAAACCTGTGGAAGAGCGTGTCGATGGTTTCGTCAAGTACGTATGCCTTCGAAGCGGATGCGGGGGACAACATTTACCGTCGCAGTCTCTATTCATTCTGGAAACGTGCCATGCCACCGCCTCAGATGACGATTTTCGACGCTCCTACCAGAGAAAGCTGCATCGCCAGACGCGAACGAACCAATACCCCTCTGCAGGCTCTCGTTCTCATGAACGAAAGCCAGTACTTTGCTGCAGCGGAAAACCTGGTACACCGGATTTTGGTTCGCGAACAGAGGGACGATCAGTTGCGTCTGGCTTTTGCCTTTGAATCAGTGACATCCCATCTTCCTGGTACGACTGAACTGATGAGCCTCAGGAACGGACTGACTGCGTTTCGTGCTGCTTATCGGGATGACCTTGAGTCGGCCAGGGCCATGACGACCGATACAAAGCAGGCGAGTGACGCAGAACGGGTGGAGATCGCCGCCTGGACAATGCTGATCAATTCTCTGTTCAGTCTGGATGCAGTGAAGACACGGGAATAAGACATGGATCCTTTGCAGACTTACCGGAACCTTCAGTCCCGACGGCAGTTTCTGAACCGCTCCAGGACGGGACTCGGTGGTGTCGTACTCAGTTCGCTGGCTGCTGACCAGGCTGCAGCTGGTGCGGTCAACACACCACATTTTGTGCCGAGAGCCAAGCGTGTCATTTTTTTGTTCATGGCCGGTGCCCCGAGTCAGTTGGATCTGTTCGACTACAAACCTGATTTAGCCGATAAATTCAGAGAACCACTGCCGGCTGACGTTAGAGACGGTCAGCGTGTGACGGCCATGACAAAAGGAACGGATCACCTGATTCAGCCGACAATGTTTCGGTTTGCGCGTCAGGGACAAAGCGGTCTGTTTATGTCGGAATTACTGCCGCAGCTTTCGACCGTTGTCGACGATCTGTGTTTGATCAAATCGATGAACACAGATGCCATCAATCACGACCCGGGCAAAACGCTGATCTGTACCGGATCACAGATCCCCGGAAAACCCAGCCTTGGTGCCTGGTTGAGTTTCGGTCTGGGAACGCTCAATAGAGACCTGCCGGATTTCATTGTATTGAATTCCGCCTTCTGGTCCGGTGACCAGCGAAATGTTCAGGCCCTGTACAGCCGACTGTGGGGCACAGGGTTTCTGCCATCCGAACATCAGGGTGTTGCATTTCAGTCTTCCGGAGACCCTGTTCTGTTTTTGTCCAATCCGGATGGGGTGAGCCGAACCAGTCGGCACCGTATGCTGGACCTCGTCACTGAGCTTAATGAGACACACGCCGCTGAGGTGGGTGATCCGGAAATCCAGACCACGATTGCGCAGCAGGAAATGGCATTCCGCATGCAGGCTTCTGTGCCGGACCTGACTGATATCAGTTCTGAGCCTTCGTCAGCTCTTGAACTATACGGACCGGAAGTTCACAAGAGTGGATCGTTTGCGAGAAATTGTCTGCTGGCACGGCGGATGGCAGAACGGGGAGTTCGGTTCGTTCAGATCTATCACCGAGGCTGGGATCACCACTCAGATCTGCCAAAAAAAATGAGGGGACAGTGCTACGATGTTGATCAGCCATGTGCCGCGTTGATTAAAGATCTGAAACGCCGCGGATTATTTGATGATACTCTGATCGTGTTCAGTGGTGAGTTTGGTCGCACGGTGTACTGCCAGGGCGGGCAGAGTGCTAACAGGTACGGACGTGACCACCATTCCGGGTGCTTCACGGCGTGGATGGCGGGCGCAGGTATTCAGGGAGGAATCGAGCATGGGCAAACTGACGAGTACAGTTACAATATTGTTGATCGGGATGGCCAAAAAACAACTCGATTTGAAGACGGAGCAGTCCACATTCGGGATCTGAATGCCACCATTTTGTATCTGCTGGGGATTGATCACCGGAAACTGACGTTTCGATTTCAGGGACTGGACCAGAAGCTTACCGGTGTCGAAGAAGAATCCCACGTGGTTGAAAAAATTCTGAGTTGAGAACGTCTGGCGATCGAATTCAGGTTCCTCTGACAAACCGGTGCGCAGGTCCTTTGTTCACGAGGTGCTCACCAGGTCGAGAGAATATGTGTGACTCGCTGGTCGGCATGTTTTTTCTGATGACGGCGACGGCGCAAACGGAAAAATGTTGAACCGATTTCATTTAGAACAGTGTGATCAGTGGCGGAAGATTGAAAATCCTCTCCAACGTCCCCGCAGAAACCGTTTGATTAGTGTTGACAGGAATTGCACACGCTGAATCTGGTTCGCGGATAACGGGTACTGCTGCTACATTCGGTTGGGTTATCGGGTGACTGTTTCGGTTACACAACGTTTTTGACCGGTGCCTGGCCGGCAGGTGCGTTTTGCATGCGAAGAGTCCGTTTGTTGTTCTTAGTCATGAGCACATCATTCCTCTTTAAAATTTACCGGGAATCATTCTTCAGAAAAATCGATTTACTGAGCTGAGCCGCAGCAGGGGATGACCAGTGGGTGTGAGGACTGTGGTTTGTACACATTTGTTGTTTTTTACATGTTCAGAAATTGTTAGTGCTCAGCGATATTGACATGTCCAACGTTGTTCAAAAATCTTCGACTGATGAGACAATTCCGGAAACGGACCACTGTCTCGCGGGAATAGAGAGTGAACTTCATCGCCATTTGAATTTCACGCTGGGACACCACTCCGTAGATGTGGAGCCCCATTACCTGTATCGCGCCCTCGCAATTGCAGTTCGAGATCGTTTGGTTGGGCAGTGGAAAGCCACTCGGGACCGGATTACCAGGAGTGGAAAGAAGCGAGTGTCCTATCTCTCGCTGGAATTTCTGGTTGGACGATCGCTGACCAACGCCGTTTTGAATCTCAACCTTGAGGATTCCGTGCGTGCGGCGCTAAAAAAGTACGGCAGCAGCCTGGAAGAATCAGCGGAACTGGAACACGACGCCGGTCTTGGTAACGGAGGTCTTGGACGTCTGGCCGCCTGTTTTCTCGACAGTTGCGCCAATCTGCAGTTGCCCGTTGTGGGCTACGGCATCCGCTACGAATACGGCATGTTCAATCAGCATATTGAAAACGGGCGGCAGGTGGAGGATCCGGATCAATGGCTCAGAGACGGAAATCCGTGGGAACTGGAACGACCGGAGGACACCCGAAGAGTTCATTTTTACGGTCACTCAGAATACTTTGTCGACGATACAGGAAAGGCACGTTTTCGGTGGGCCCAGGCCCAGGAAATACTGGCTGTGCCGCACGATATGCCGATACCAGGGAACGGCAACGGAACTGTCAATACTCTTAGACTCTGGCGGTCGTCGCCGACTGACGAATTCAACCTCGACGAATTCAACGCGGGTGGTTATTCGGAGGCAGTTGCGGAAAAAAATCTGGCCGAACAGATTTCCATGGTGCTGTACCCGAACGACGCCAGCGAAAACGGCAAAGAACTTCGATTGAAACAGCAGTACTTTCTGGTGTCAGCCAGTCTGCAGGATGTGATCGATGAATGGATTGCGATTCATGGTGAAAATTTTGAAGAATTCGCCAGCTACAACTGTTTTCAGCTGAATGATACACATCCGGCCTGTGCGGTTCCTGAACTGATGCGTCTGTTGATGGATGAGCATGGACTGGAATGGGATGCGGCGTGGAGAATCACGCAGCAGTGTTTGGCTTATACAAACCATACCCTGCTGCCCGAAGCGCTGGAACGCTGGTCGGTGTCTCTGTTCAGTCGTCTGCTGCCGCGTCTGATGGATATTATCCATGAGATCGATAAGCAGTTTCGGGCGCAGTTGGCTGAAATCTGGCCGGATGATGTCGGGATCAGGGAACGTATGTCGCTGGTAGAAGGTGGACATCATCCTCATGTTCGCATGGCTTACCTGGCGATTGCAGGCAGCTTTTCGGTGAATGGAGTTGCCGGTTTGCACACGCAACTGCTGCAGTCCGGATTGTTTGCTGATTTTTACAAATTGTGGCCGTCGAAGTTCAACAACAAGACTAATGGAGTCACTCAGCGACGCTGGCTGAGTCATTGCAATCCAGGTTTGCAGGAACTGATTGACGATGCCATTGGTACCGAGTGGCAGTCCGACTTTCAAAAAATTTCTCATCTGGCGCCTTGGGCCGAAGATGCGGAATTCCGGGAACGCTGGCACGCGGTCAAACAGGCAAATAAAGGAGCGTTAATCAGTTATGTTCTGGAACAGACCGGAGTGCGACTGACAGAACATGCACTGCTTGACGTACAGGTCAAACGCATCCATGAATACAAACGACAGTTGCTGAATGTTTTGCACGTGATCCATCTTTACGACAGGATCTGTCGAGGTGACGTGGATGAGATGGTGCCTCGCTGTGTACTGATCGGTGGTAAGGCCGCGCCCGGTTACCATGTTGCGAAACTCATCATTAAACTCATTAATGACGTGTCTGCGGTCGTGAACAAATCAACCAAAACCGATGGGCTGCTGAAGGTTGTGTTTCTGCCGAATTACTGTGTGTCAGCAATGGAAAAGATTTGTCCGGCGACGGAACTTTCCGAACAGATTTCGACCGCAGGCAAAGAAGCTTCGGGTACCGGCAACATGAAATTTATGATGAACGGAGCACTTACGATTGGAACTCTTGACGGGGCCAATATTGAGATTCGAGATCAGGTCGGTGAAGAAAATTTCTTCCTGTTTGGAGTGACAGCAGACGAAGTTGCAAACACCCGGCGGACTTACGATCCTAACTCTCTGATTGCTGCGGATGAGGATATTCAGCGTGTGATGAACCTCCTGGAAAACGGGCACTTCAATACGTCCGAGCCGGGAATCTTCAATATCCTCACTGCGGGGCTGCGAAACGCGGATGATCCGTGGCTGACCATCGCGGATCTGCGAAGCTACATTGATGCCCAGCGGGAAGTCAGCAAATCTTACCAGGACCCGGCCAGCTGGAATCGAATGAGCATCCTGAATACGGCGTCCAGCGGATGGTTTTCCAGTGACCGCACGATTCAGCAGTATGCCGATGACATCTGGAACGTTAAGCCGGTGAAATAAATGCGCACGCAGGCTGTTTCTCAGCATGGAACACAGGGCATTCTGCGAGTAATCGTAAGTCACAAGAATTCAACGGTGCGATTGACCGTGTTTTGAAAATGTCGGTAGGATCGCGTCGGAACAGATTAGAAGTTTCTTGATGCTGTTTCCTCGATCCTCAGGCATTCTGATGCCGGTTTTTAGTCTGCCGGACGGTCCGGGAATCGGTGATTTTGGTCCCGGTGCATATCGCTTTGTCGATTTTCTTCATGCTGCCGGGCAAACCATCTGGCAACTTTTGCCTTTGGGGCCGGCGGCAAAGGGCGATTCGCCCTACAGCAGTTACTCAGCTTTCGCGGGAAATCCGCTGCTGATTAGCTGCCAGCCACTTGTGACAGCCGGCCTGTTAAATGAAAAACAACTTCGCGATGCAGGTTACTATGGGACGACGAACGGACTGGCAGACTACGACAACGCCCGCTTAATTCGGCAACCACTGTTGCGTGAGGCCTGGTCCGTGTTTCGGTCCTCTGATGACCGTAACCTGTGGCGGGAGTTTTCTGACTTTTGTGATCGAAATCGGTTTTGGCTGTCGGATTTTGCCAGGTTCGATGTGCTGACGACGGAGTACGGAGATCCTGACTGGTCCCGGTGGGCAACGGAACTCGTTCACCGTGAACCGTCAACGATTGCAGAGACCGATCGTCGACTGGCTGCAGAGATTGAATTCGTTAAGTTCCAGCAGTTCCTGTTTGCCGGTCAGTGGAAAAGACTGAAGGAGTATGCGAATCATCGATCGGTTCGCATTTATGGAGACATGCCGATCTTCATTGCGTATGAAAGCGCTGATGTCTGGAAAAATCAGGAGTTGTTTTATCTGGATCAATTCGGTCGTTCACTGGTTGTGGCGGGTGTTCCTCCGGACTACTTCAGTTCTGACGGACAGATGTGGGGTAACCCGCTGTATCGCTGGGAGCAGTTGGCGGCGACAGACTATCACTGGTGGACGCAGCGGTTCCGACAGGCGCTGGAACAGTTTGACATCCTGCGCATTGACCACTTTCGCGGATTCGAATCGTATTGGCAGATTCCTGCCGATGCCGAAAATGCTGTAAACGGGCGGTGGATGCCAGGACCACGCTGTGGTCCGTTTTCAGCCGCCCGTGAGGTCCTGGGAGAACTGCCAATTGTCGCAGAAGACCTTGGGCTGATTACAGAGGAAGTGCATACGCTGCGTGACCAGCTGGGCTTTCCCGGCATGCGGGTTTTGCAGTTCGGTTTTGAGAACGAAGAGGATGTCTATCATCGTCCGGAAGCCTATCCGTCACACAGCGTTGCCTACACGGGGACTCACGACAATGACACCGTTCTCGGTTGGTATCATCAGCGCACTCAGCAGAATTCTGCTGACGATTTCCTGAATCGATATATCCCGCATCAGGCGGATCAGGTTCATATTGACTTAATTCGGCTGGTTCTGAATTCCGCTGCGGATACCGCAATCATTCCGATGCAGGACGTGTTGGGACTGGGGAGTGAGGCCCGGACCAACACACCTGGTAAACCCGATGGCAACTGGAAGTGGCGCTACTGCGGTCCGCTGTGGTCTAAAGAACTGGCTGAAACCCTGCGAACGATGACGAAATCAGCCGGGAGAATCTGAGACGTTCATAGAAACGTGTCTTGTGAACTCTGTTCGCAAATTGATTCCGTCCGCGTTATGTTGTGGGCTGATAACGGACTTATCTGCACCTGCTGAGGTTCCACACTTTTTTCACGAACCCGTCATTCAGCGTCTCGAACGGTGTACGGTCTGGTGACTCCGGTATGCGGCGCACAGACACTTCTATGGACCGTCCGGGTTACCTGCGGCGCGTTCTGTTTTTTTCGGACGAATATTTCCGCTGCTGTACCCGGGGCTCAGGGAATCGGTGGATGCCGGAGGACCCGGACTGAGTACAGCCCGGATTTGCTATCTCCTTGCTGCTGCCAAAATCGCTGATACAACGGGGCAATTGATCAGTGGCCAGGTTTCAGGACAACTGGATCCTCGCAAAGTACTGGCGACCGGTGTGCTGCGGACTGCCCTGCTGAACGTGTTGTTTGGATTCGGAACGGCTCTGTTCTTTCTGATCTTCATCTGTCAGTGGATGGGAATCCAGCTTCTTTAAGCGGCATTGATGCTTATTGCTGTCAACCGTCGATCTGCCGGCTTCAGCCTGCGGCCAGTGCCACGATTCCACAAACCATTGCCGACGCTGCAGCGATTCGACGGCTGGTGTGCTGTTCTCCAAGAAACTGTGTTCCCAGGAGAGTTCCAAACAGAATACTGACTTCACGAGCCGGAGCGACGGTACTCAGTGGTGTGAACGACATGGCTGTCAGAACCAGGATGTATGCTGCCGGAGCAAGAAACGCAACACTGATGACTTCCCGCCGTCGACGATCCCAGATACTGCGAACCGTTTTTTTGTGTGCAAGAGCGTGTGGTGTCAGCATCAGGAAAACGGCCAGTCCGGTAAAGAATTCCAGCAGCAGGGGAGGCACGTGAACTTCGCTCACCGCATATTTGTCCCACACGCTGTAGGACCCGATACAAACCCCGCAGAGTCCTCCCCACTTAATGGCCTCAGTTGTCTGTTCTTCCGAACGACCCCGCCCCGGACGCCAGGTCAGCAGCAGCACGCCTGCGATGATCAGTGTCAGGCCGGTCATCGTCATTACAGACGGGCGTTCTTTCAGGAGGATGACGGCCATCAGTGTCGAAAGCACTGGTCCCGTGCCACGAGCCAGTGGGTACACAACTGACAGATCTCCGACCCGATAGGCCCGTTGCAGGACCACAAAATATAACAGATGCAGGACAGCCGTCCCGCACATAAACAGGAAACCCTGCCAACCGATGTCGGGTCGTTGTGTCAGATACAGTACAAGTCCGACCGGGCAGAGAATCACTGAAGAAACCGCAGTGAACAGCCAGACAAAAACGGCGCCACCGCCGGAGCGTTTGGCGAGCAGGTTCCAGACAGCATGCATGAATGCAGACGTCAGGATCAGCACGACAGCAGTGACCGTCAACAGTTGACTTTCTTCTGAATGCCTGCCTGCAAAGACAAGTCCAAAGGAGCAGGTGCGACATAGACAATGTCCACGTCACCGGTGTATTCAAGAGTTATCCCGCAAACGTCTGACTTGCTCCGTCGACGCGAATAATCTGGCCACTAACAAAACGAGCAGCATCCGTTGCCAAAAAACCAACGACAGAAGCGACTTCATCCGCTCGTCCGTATCTGTCAAGAGTGCCTTCCGTGACAAGTCGGTCGTCATCGATATCATGGATCAGCAGGAACCGTTCTGTGACAGTCCCCCCCGGTGCGACGCAATTCACAGGAATATTGTGAGGACGAAGCTGTTCTGCGAGACTGCGAGTCCACGCATGAACGCCGGCTTTGGCCACACTGTAAATGGAACCTGCGGGCCTTCCGACACAGCCCGCAATGCTGCCGATTGTAATGATTCGTCCCTGTTTTCTGTTGATCATTTCAGGGGCAACTTCGCGGCAGCAAAGCATCGTTCCAAGTAGATTTCGATCCATGACGCTCCTGAGATCATCCACAGAAATATTCAGGCAGTCATCATTGGCGGGCCTGCCGCCGGCCCCTTCACTCGTTCCCCCGGCACCAATGTCGCCTCCGGCGCAACACACCAGAATGTCGATCTGCTGCCATTTCTGTCGGATCTCACCGGCAACACGGTGCATCTCAGTTTCACTGGTTACGTCTCCCCATGTTGGCAGGACTTCTGCGCCGGTTGCTGCACCTATTTCCGATGCAAGCTCTTCCATGGTGCCACCTTCGTCAAACGTACGAGGGCTGTCGGGACGGCTTCCGTGAACCGCTACGTTTGCTCCAAGTTTCGCCAGTTCTTCCGCCATGACCCGGCCCAGTCCACGTGAGGAGCCTGTAACCCACGCTACGCGGGAACTCAGCGGTTTGTTACTCTGTTGCATCGGACTTCTTTTTCTATTTCGGAGTTATCTGCAAAGGTACTTGTCGTTTATCATCTTGGTGTTTCGATTCGACGGGTAGTGTCTGTGCGAATTCAGCTGCAGCCGCACCGCATCAGGACTGTCTGTCGACAGCCCCCCAAAACTGAGATTTGTGTGGTGCGCGATAAGTCACGTTCAATTCCGGTGTCAGCAGTCGCCGGTGACCCTGGATCCGCGAATCAAGGCAGCGATCAAGGATGCCGCTGACCAGTAAAGTTCTCTCGACAGGATATGGGGGGCGTCCGGTCTGAATCATCTCCTCGACTTTGTTCATCAGGCACGCGGAATACGTCACGTTGGGTTTGGTCGGAAGCTGGAACTGCAGTGATTGCACTTTCGGATTGTTACGAAGTCTGGCCGCAAAGGTGAAGTCCCTGACCGCGCCGTTGAGCATCAGCAGCGTGGCTCTAAAACCGTCGTTGTATTCAATGAAGTAGGCCGACGGGTTTTCGACGAGTTTTTCGAGTTCGCCATTGTGGGTCAGATCCTGTGGTCTGCCATCACTCAGTCCTACTCCGGTTCGCGAGTCGGAACGAGCCAGAGCGCCCTCCAGGAGGTGTCTCGACCATCGGCCATCGGCTCCGGCACGCCAAACCTCGTCGCCTTCAATCATCCGGACGGCTTTGACCCCGGTTTCACCGCCTCGACGACGTTCAACCATACACTGCATGGCTTCCAGTGCATGAAAATCCATGGCGTCTGACCCTCCGACTCCGACCATCAGCGCATCATCAATATCGCAGTCCAGCGGGAATTCGATCGGAGGAATTCGAAACGTAACCGGAAGCGATGAGCCGGCAAGAAAAGGGAACTTGAGTTCCTTTGAGGTCTCCACCATCTTTTGAGCCTTCGCATAGCTCCATGAAAGATGCTTGTCATTAAACACCGGAACAGAACGTCCGTCTTCCCTGAAAACTTTCACGATCTGTTCGAAGAACTCATAGCGAGGATACAGTTTTTGTCCTTTTTCGTTGTCGGGGTAGTTCCCCTGCTCACCAATCAGGAGTACTGCATCAACTGCCAGACTGTCTGTTCCGCATCGAAGCGCCTGTGTAATGTCGGGATAGACAACGAATCCATACCGAGTGGCTTTCTCATCGCTTAAATCAGTCTTCGGACGCTGATCAACGTAGGCGCTCACCAGGTCCATGTTCGGTCGATGCCATCTGCCATTGAGCGGATAACCATTGAGGAACCGTTCACTCATGTGATTGGCATGACTTCGCCAGCTCCAAAAGGTGGTAATGACGGCCAGTTTTTTTCTGCCCTCCTCTTTCATCACGTTCTCCGAAATGTTGATTCGCGTTCTGGCTGGTAACTGATTGCCAGATGCGGGGTCTTCAGCGGTTTTTGTCCCAGCCATAAGGACTCAATTCCCGCAGCAGTCAGGCCGGTTGTGAGTAGTGTGCGTTCGACAGGATAAGGTGCCTGACCGGTGAGAATCATGTTTTCCATATGGTGACTGAGCGGATTGAAAAAATTCGGCTGCATGTCATGTCCGGAACCCAGATAAAACAAAAGTGATAAAGGTTCGCTTTGATTCTTCAGCCTGGCGGCCACTGTGATGTCGGAAACCAGTCCTTCCATCAGTAACATGGTTGCTCTCAAGCCATCCGCATATTCGAATCGATAGGCGACCGGATCTGTGTTCGTCAGCTGCGGCAGGTCTTCTCTTCGAGGATAGGTATGTCGTGAATTTTTGTGTATAGGCTGGAGCGATTGACTGCGACAGAGGCAGGCTTCGAAAAGTTCCGGATCCCATCCGCCGCCTTCCCATGATCCTGAGTCCAGTGCTTCCCAGACACTGTCTCCCCGCAGTGCATGAATCCACACGACCCCCGACTCTCCTCCGCGACGGCGTTCCGCCAAACACTGTATACCCTCAAGCGAATGGATGTCGTAACCGTCGATGCCACCAACTCCGACGCTGACAATCTCTTCGATTTCGGCCCCCCAGGGCATGTCGACTGAGGGAATCCGTCTGCATACCGGTATTGATGAACCGGCGAACATAGGAAAGTTCAGCTCATGGCTCGTCTTGACCATGTGTTGGGCCCAGTCCCAGTTCCACGACAGGTGTTTGTCACAGAAAACAGGGACACTGCGACCGCTGTTTTTAAAAACCTCGACAGTCTGCTGAAAAAAATCATAGCGAGGCCAAAGGGTCTGTCCTTTTTTATTCATCGGATACTTCCCGTGTTCGGCAATCAGCAGGACGCCGTCCACCGCCAACTCGTTACCTCCCAGCGTAAGGGCTTCGCCGATGGTGGGATAAAGATTCAAATCAGGGTAGCGACTGACACGTTCATGACTGAGGTCGTTGTCAGGAAACTGATCGACATACAGTGCTGCGACATCCACCTGAGGATAGTGCCACTGACTCTCCCAGCCGTATCCTCCGAGGAACCGGTCGACAATATTCTGGCCGTGTGAGTACTTACGATATTCGGTAACAAGGGCAGCGATTTTCGGTCGCTTTTCGGGTGACTGGCCGGCGTTCACATCACCGCTGCCGGTAAGTCCCCAGATAACCGATGTCGGGACAGTCGCCAGTATGTCGCGGCGCGAAACGTTTCTGTCAGATTCGATCAGGTGATTCGTGCTGTTTGCCATGTTTCTCACTCTCGATTAAATGAGTCAGTGGGAATTGCTCTGAGTGGCGATGTCAGGTGATTCCACACAGTTTTCACGGACGTCCGGCGGATCGATGTTCAACAGGAGTATCGACCGCCAAAACACTCCATGAGACCGGATCGCAATCGTATCTTCTTTTGTAACGTGCCGTCAGTGATCATTCGGAATTCTGACCCGAATGTGGGAAGGCCACTGATCCGTAACTCTTGATAATTTTGTTCAATACATCGAAGATCACCACGTAGCCGACATCTGCCGATTCCGAAGCCGAGGTCGTCGTGTTTCTAGTTTCGTGTCCCTTCCGGTGAATTCTGCGTGAAGCTGATCCAGGAAGTGAGTCTGGAATATCGCAGCCTTACGACGCACAAGTTGTATGAGGTGAACCTGTGCGAAGTTGGTATCGAACAGTTTGTTGTTGACGTTAGGTATGGCCGACATGGTTCAACTCTGCGTGAAGGAACCAAAACGCCGACACCTGTCAGCGAAACGGAGGCCGTGCAGCTGTTTCATGATCTGGTGAACTCAAAAGAACACAAAGGGTACACACGCCGGGAATCATCGCATGCACTGCGATCAGATTTTGATTCGACGGTCGGTTCATCAGGGGATCAAACGCATGTCCGAAGTCATGCCATTTTAAAGTGCCTCTCGGTCGACAACACCTCAAAGGGGCGATGGTCACGTTCCCGGGCGGCCTGGCGCTGCGGGGAGCTGCAGTTGTGTCAGGCCGAGCCGCTGCTCATCGATCTCATTGGTTCGGGGGACGAGCTGCTCGACTACAGCATTGCGTGGGCACTCGGTCGGTGCGGATCAGCTCAATGTGTTGATTCTCTGCGAAGAATGGAATCAACGCACGGTGCACCTGCAGTTCGTCGGATCGCTGCTGTCTCACTGCTTGAGGTACTGGACACGGTAGATTTCCGAGAAGCGATCACGGAACTCACAGACCAGTTGCCCCAATCGCTGCGTGACTCATGCAAAAACGGTCCGCCGGATGAATTTGCTGATGAAATGAATCGTGTGCTCGTTGAGAAGGGATGTGAGGCTGGCTATGTCCCTGAGACTGTTTATCTGATTGACAACAGATATGTCCGACCCGCACTTCTGGAATTCCTGCGTACGGTTCGTTTTGAGTCAGGGCTGTTTGACTGCGTTCGTCACATTTTTAAAGCAGCCGAACTGCGTCAAGATGCGGAAGTGATCGGAATTGTTGCCCGGCAGTTTGAACTGATCCCTTCGAGCTTCCGGATGCACAGCGACTGGGCGGAGTCAGGACATGAGTTGCCGACCACTCGAGAAGACCTGAGTCAGGTGTACAGCCGGAAAACCCGAACATATCTGAGGCAGCGAGTCTGGCGCATGCTGCAGCGAGTCGGCGACGCGAAACAGGCCTTTGATTACACCAATATAGCCGTCGGAATTCTTCAGGCATTCAGTGATGAAGATGCCCGGCCGGCGACACAGGAACATCCAGGCCGACCGACGCATCATGCCCGATCGACCCTGCTTGAATCCGTTCACTTCGATCGGTATGCGAAGTATTTTGTGTTTAACAGGATCCTGTACGGCAACAGCCGTCGTTATGAATTTGAGTCTGCAGGCCTCCGATGCCGGTGTGTCCCCCCGTTTGAGCCTGGAAATGCGGTTCCTTCGGAGCGCGAAGAAGCGTATCCGGAATTGTGGGATCAGTATCCTGAGTCTGTGCTGGATCTGCTTCTCCGAAGCCGCTGTGAGCCTGTACACCAGTTCGGTGTCAAAGTGCTTCGAGAAGCCCCCAACTTCAGCAGTCATCTTGAGTTTGATGATCTGTTAATGCTGCTAAAGTCACCGTACGAGGTCACAAATCGTTTCGGATTTGAATTAGCGCTGTCACTGTACAGCGCTGCAACTCCGAATCTGCAGCTGGTTCGGGCTCTGGCCGACAGTGCGTGCCAGGAAGCTCGCGAACAGGCCATGGACTGGATTGACGTCGATGTACCCGGCTTCTTCCAGTCGACTGATCTTGTGGTGGCGCTGCTCTCCGGCCCAAACGCAGATACTCGCGAGTTCGGCCGAGATCGGCTTCGAAATGTGGTCCTGTCGGAAACGACAATGCAGATCATTGCCGGTCGATTGATGGTACGTCTGCACGAATTTGACCTGGAGGATCGTCCGGTCCTGGCGAATATGGTTGAAACACTTCTGATGGTGTGCGGGACTCATTTGCGACAGGTTAGTGAGGATGTTATCTGGGATTTGCTTGGTCATGTCGCGCCCGAAGTTCATCGATTTGCCGGCGACCTGGTCCTCTGTCATGCGACGTTCTCCAGTGACCCTCCGGATGATGTGATTCCGATGCTGATTCAGTCAGAACATGAAACTGTCCGCGATAACGGTGTACGAATCATCGGGCAGTTGCCGAATCGCATTCTGTTAGACAGTGTGGAACTTCTGGCCGGACTTACCAGACATGATCTGGCAGATATTCGAATTGCAATACGTCCGACAGTTCGTCGACTGAGTGAATCCAGTCGGAAATTCGGGGAGTGCGTTGCCCGATGTTTGATCGACGCTCTGCTGATACCCGGTGCGGCTGCCGGGGTGCCAACACATACAGCTCGAATTCTGCGCGAAGACCTGAGCAGTCATCTGACGCTGACAGAATCAGATCCGATTCGGGCCCTGTTGCATTCACGTTCGCGGCCGGCGCAGGAAATCGGAGAGCTGTTACTGGTGGCGAATCTGAGGTCTGTGGAGTTTAGTGTGAACGAAATCGTAGAATTTGCGAGTCACGAAATCCTGTCGGTGCGTGAATTGGCCTGGAAGCTGATGGAGGACGATGTCCCAATGATGCTGGCTGAATCAGAAGTTGCGGTAAAGATTGCTGATTCCTGCCGGAAAGACACGCGTCAGTTTGCCTTCCTGTTTTTGCGTGAACACTTCTCAGAGGCTGGTGCCGTATCTCCCGATGTACTGATCAGTCTATGCGACAGTACGTGTGCAGACGTACAGCAGTTTGGCCGATCGCTGGTTACGCAATTGCTTGAGGCGGAACACGGGGAGGAATACCTTGTCAAACTCAGCGAACATCCTGCCGGTGATATGCAGTTGTTGGTGTCCGAATTCTTGGAACAGCATGTCTCTGATAATCCTGACCGACTGAGGCAGCTGGCACCGTTCTTTCTTACGTTGTTGTCTCGTATCAGCAGCGGGCGTGCTGTCAGGACTCATGCGCTGGCATTTCTGCGTCGGGAAGCGGTGAAAGATGAACGGTCGGCCCGTGTTGCCGCGGAGATTCTCTCACAAATATCAGCGACAGCAGTTATTTCGGACCGTGCAGCTGTTGTCGAACTGTTATTTGACATTCAGGTGGCCTGGCCACAAATCGTCACACCACTTACCGTCAAATCTGTGGAGGTACGGAATGGAGTTTAGCTCTTCGTACCGGAAAAAAAGAGGGGCGTCCCTGACCGGAATTTCCTTTGAATCGGACATTGTCCTGAAGCCGGACTCTTTTTGCGACCGGCTCTTTCCAACCGCAGCAGTTCTTCAGTCTGTGACTGTGTTGTCCGGCAACGTCGTTTCAGGCCTCATTTGGAAACCGAAACACCGTAAAACACATCGGAAATGATTGATACGTCAGAACGATATCATCAGAGTCACCGTTACTGCCTGAAAGCTGCGACAAACGTGATTGACCATGATTGTGCATACTGGAATTTAGAACATAAACACTCAGAATAGGGAGATTCCACGCGGAGTGATTCGGTGAGTGAGCCTTGCAACCCGGGCGGCGGATCGCCGTCCATGCAGTCTGCTTTGAACCGCGTCACTGGTCCACTCTGACCTGCCGGGCAATGCTGCCGTGTGCCGATTCCGGTGTGGATTCCGTGAATCGATCAGCACACGGCAGCAGCCCGGCTTGGGTCGGCGGACCAGTTCTGAGAGCCTTTCGAAGGGAAAACTCACTGTCCACTCCGCGTGGTTTTTTTCACCCGATGCGATCACGTCAGGAAATCTACGAGCGCATTCGCGAATCATCGAAAGATGAGTTCATACTGGAAGAAATGATCCGTCTTGGTTTTTGGCCTGCCGAGTCGGTGATACAGGAACATCCTGCCGAAGATATTCGACGTGAGGATGAGCTGAAACGACAGCTGCAGATGCTCAGCAGCGAACTTTCACGGTCGGAGAATTCGGAAACTGTCGGGAAACAGATTTGTCTGCAGCGACGGCAGGACTCACGCCGCAGCAGTACCACGAGAGAAGATCTCCGTCAGCAGAGGAATCAGCGGGCTGCTCAATGGCGTGAACGCAGTAAATCAGAGATCGGCTATCTGGGAGACGGTGTTTCAAACTCTCTCAGCCAGCTTGAGTTCGATTCTGCGGAACTCTGCAAAAACCGGCTGCCTTTGATGCAGAGTGTTTCAGATCTCGCAGAGCAAATGGAGATTTCCGTCGGAGAACTTCGCTGGCTGTCGTTTCATCGTCGGGTGGCGAAATACACGCACTATCAACGCTTCGGTGTTCCAAAAAAGACCGGCGGCGTGCGGACGATTTCAGCACCGATGCCAAGACTTAAACGGGCGCAGCAGTGGATACTGCTGAATATCATTGAGAAAATTGAGCTGCATCCGTCAGCCCACGGATTTCGGAGAGGCCGTTCTATCGTTACCAATGCCAGGCCACACGTAAATTCGGATGTTGTGATCAATGTGGATATCAGGGATTTTTTTCCGACGGTGACGTATCCACGGATTCGTGGTGTTTTCAGACATCTTGGCTATTCCGGACAGCTTGCGACGATACTGGCGCTGCTGTGTTCAGAACCCGACCGGGCGGAAATCGAACTGGATGAATGTTCGTACTTTGTCGCCAAAACTGAACGCCGTCTGCCACAGGGGGCTCCGAGCAGTCCGGGAATTACCAACATCATTTGTCGCGGTTTGGATGCGCGTCTCCACAGGATCGCAGAGCAGACCGGCTTTTGTTACACCCGCTATGCTGACGACATTACGTTTTCCGGTTCCGGCGCAGCCAACACCAGGGTGGGGCGTGTGCTCCGACAAATTCATTATGTTGTTGAAGACGAAGGTTTTGTGCTCCATCCGGATAAGACACGCGTCCTGCGAAAGTCACGTCGTCAGGAAGTAACGGGACTGGTGGTTAATGACAGAATCGGTGTGCGTCGAGACCTGCTTCGCAGTTTTCGGGCTACTCTGTTTCAGATTGAACGAGACGGGCCAGCCGGAAAACACTGGGGGGTGTCTGGTAATGTCATGCGGTCTATCGAAGGGTTTGCAAATTTTGTGGCAATGGTTGATGCGGAGAAAGGTGCATTGCTTCAGAAGCAGGTACGAATGCTGCACGACTTGTATGGCTGCGAGGAACTGGACGATGTGATTCGTGAAAGGTGGCAGCCGCGAACTAAAGCCGACGATTCCGGAATGGCAGACCGGCCTGACAATCCGGAAGCGGAGTTACCGGTGCACAGTGAACATTCGGGCCGTAAAGCAAAGCCTGGGAGGAAATGGTGGCAGTTCTGGAAATTCCGGTAATTTCCGGGGCGGTTGTGGAGCAACAAATTCACCGGCAGAAAAACACAGATTTTGACAGTCCGAAGCGTCGAATCCCTGTCTGGCCCCTGATATCAGTGACAGCGGATTCGCGTTTTTCGCTTTCCCGGTACATGCCTTCCACCGGCCAGCGTGTCTTGTGGGAGGGGCAATCATTCAGGTCCGCTGACCAGGAGCATTCCTGTGGAAGTCTTCGGACGGTCAGTGAAAAGACGTAAATTTCATTCTTGCGTGATTACAGGCCATTGCCACTTTGCCATCCGGTTGCATCAATGCGTTTTAGTTCCGCTTCGATGGAATCTCCCTGGTAACATGAAAACCAGCCACGGAGAATTTTGGACTCTCCTGGAGCACAGTCTGGGAATTTTCCATCACTATGCATGCAGGGACAGGGCGTATTAAACCAGGTACTGTGACAGGGGGTCCAGGCTGTAATAATCCAGCGGTTATGTTTCGATGACCGTCGGGCAATATAGGGAGTCGACTCGATGATGTGTTCTTTTTCCGGATAAGCAAACTCCGGTGCCCCTTTGAGCATGATGCAGTTTTGCACGCGCAATCCGCTGAGAGTTTCCGTGGAGCCGTTACGGAGCCACATTTCCATACGCACCGCGTCAGAGGCTGGAACAACCTTTGTGCCGAAGACAACGTTATTTGGAAGCGTGCGTTCCATCAGCAGACAACCATCCGGCTGTCGGTTCCATTCCAGTGTCTCCAGTGGTATGTCCTGCTTCGTCCACATTGTTCCGATGTGGGTGTGCGCAAGATACAGCAGTCCGTGCTTTGCTTCGTCGCTGCGGCGGATGGCTTCCGGAATATCCAGTACAAAGTAACTGTGTTCATCCCAGGGGGCGAAAACACTTATTTTTGTGTCCCGCTGCGGACGTAAGGCTCCGTCCAGAAATCCAATTCTCGGATGACGACCACCCGGATAGGGCAGCGTGAGCAACGGCTGATCAGAGTCCCGTACCGGTCGGGTTTCAGCACTTATGTCAAATCGCTTGAGTGCTGAGATTATTTCTTCCCCGGTGAATCCCGTTGCCGCCCGAACTTCAGCAACCGTATAACGATGATGCCAGACCATGTTCTGCAGCCAGAATTTGAGACCAGCCTCCGTTTTGGGTCTGCGGAAATTTTGGTTTGATTTTCCGGATTCTATCAGTCGACGGCGGTCGTTGATCACAAATTCCGGATCAGCCGGTCGCACTTCAGGATCCACAAATCGATCGAGGTCACGCAGTGCAATGACTGTGAAGCCATTCTCTGCAAGATAATTCATGTACAGTTGAAACCTGTCTTCGGGAGTATTCACCCAGGAATGAGCAGTGTCCGGCGTTCCGTGAAACTGCAGGACTGCAACGCGGCCGAACGCTGCCTGATTGACGGCATTCCTGAAGTCGCTGAGTGTCCAGTCAGGACGGCCGTCTCCGGCAGAAGGAATCAACAACGGGTGGTCCAGGCCTGGTTCATAGGCGACCCCCTGTCCGCGATCATAGGGATATTCGGGTGATCCGCCTCGTCGCGCAAACCTGATTCCAAGATCCTGAAGAATCTGTAATGCCGCCAGGTCAATGCCATTTGCCGGATATGCGAACGATGTGGTGCGCGGAATGCCGTATTCCAGACATCGAGCGTTGATTGCTTCGATCTGTTCCGTCAGTTGCGCCAGTTTTTCAGGACTGTCTGCACTCAGTGACATGTGATCACGAGTGTGATTTCCTATCTCGAAACCATCCTGATGCAGTTGCGCAATCTCTTCCCAGGTCATATAGTCCTTCTTGTTGGTTTTGAAGTCGAATCCTTCTGTAACGAAGAAGGTGGCGCCGAACCCATACTTCAGCAGGGTTTCCCGCACTACCGTGAAATGTGATTTCACAGAATCGTCAAACGTCAGGACAACCAGTTTGTCATTGATCGGTTCGAGTGCAGTTGCCGGTATTACCGTCAGCGACAGAGACACCATCAGCAGGAATCTGTACATTGTGAGAGTTCTTCGCGCAGGAGCGACTGGATGGCGGTTGTGAAGTCGGTGTCGACGAACAGTGATCGTCAGGACATATCCCGGGTGAAGTCAAACATTGGAGTCGACAAATAACGTTCACCGGAATCCGGCAGAACGACGACAATTGTTTTGTTCGCGTTTTCCGGGCGTTCAGCAACCCTGATGGCAGCCACCAGAGCCGCTCCACTGCTGATTCCGCAGATAATGCCCTCCTCGCGGGCGATACGTGGTGCCATTTCGATGGCTTCTTCACCGGACACCTGGACCACATCGTCGACCAGTGAAACATCGAGATTGTCAGGGATGAATCCGGCTCCAATTCCCTGAATCGGATGTTTGCCAGGCTCTCCTCCGGAGATGACCGGACTGGTGCTGGGTTCCACGGCAATCGAAGTCATCGACAGATTCTTTTCCTGCTTGAGAAACCGGGAAACTCCGGTAATCGTCCCGCCTGTTCCGACACCGGCGACGAAAATATCAATGTTACCTTCTGTGTCCTGATAGATTTCCGGTCCTGTGGTTTTGAAGTGTATTGCCGGATTCGATGGATTGCTGAACTGCTGTGGCATAAAGAAATTGTCCTGAGCGGACAGTTCTTCAGCTTTGCTGATGGCACCCTTCATGCCGTCGGCTCCCGGAGTGAGCACCAGGTTGGCTCCGAAGGCCCGCAACATTTGGCGACGTTCCAGTGACATTGTGTCCGGCATGGTCAGTGTAAGTTGATAGCCGCGAGCCGCACAAACAAAGGCCAGAGCGATGCCCGTATTGCCGCTGGTTGGTTCTACGACCTGCATACCTGATTTGAGTCGACCGTTTTCTTCCGCATCCCAGATCATCGAAGCCCCAATCCGGCATTTGACGCTGTACGCCGGATTGCGGCCTTCGATTTTTGCCAGTACGGTTGCTTTGGTATGACTTGCGAGACGGTTAATCTGTACCAGCGGCGAGCGGCCGATTGACTGGGTGTTGTCTTTCAGAACGGGCATTCCGTTGTACCTTTCGATCAGACAGAGTTTTCGCTCGTAAATTACTGAATCCCGAGCTGTTGTTTACCAAATTGGAGCGTTTTCGCTAAGTCCTGTCCCGAAATCGTTATCGGAGCCGGTCAGATTTCACTGTTTGGAGCCGCCTGGTTTTGTGTGTCACATCCGAACGATCATGAAAATTACACAAACGCGGCCCGTAGAGACTCGAAAGCGATCCTTTGTCGCCTTATTAATCACATGACGCGACCAGTGCGGTGTCATAATTTAGACTTCTGTTTCCCCGTGTCCTGGCAGTTTTGATGTACCGATTGTGTTCTATGTTATTTCCGGCAGCCTTTCTGCTGTGCATGATTGTTGTGATCCCGAATCATCGGCCTGTGGAGTCACGGCCAGGGATATCCCTGGTCGTGGCACCGGGTGGTTTATCCGACGATTTACAGGAGGACATTGTCGTCGGCAAGGGAACTCCGGAGAGTGATTCTGTCCCGGCTGAACGGAATCACTCTCCCGATGACCGGACTTCACGCACGTTAATTCTGCCTGTTTACTGTTTTCTCATCGTTGCAGCATCATTGTTCGGTGGCTGGCTTCCGTCACTGATCCAGCTGACTCACACACGAATGCAGACGATCGTCAGTTTTGTCGGTGGTCTGATGCTGGGTACCGCAGTCTTTCATATGATTCCTCACGCGTTCACGCAGCTGCGTCACATCGATCAAACGATGATGTGGACCATGTGTGGAATTGTCCTGATGTTCTTCCTCATTCGCACCTTCCACTTTCACAATCATGGAATTGCCGAAGAAGCTCAGGAGGATGCCTGTGATCCGTGTGGACAGGATCATTCCCACAGTCATATCCATGTCCATTCCCATCCACAGGTACACCAACTTAGCTGGATCGGTATCCTTGTCGGACTCAGTATTCATACCCTCCTGGACGGAATTGCATTGGGAAGTGCTGTTGATGCTGACAGTCTTTCACTGCTGCCTGGCATCGGAGTGTTTCTGGCGGTATTTCTGCACAAACCTCTGGATGCCGTTTCCATTACCACACTGATGGCAGCTACCGGCTGGACCAGAAAAAAAATACTGGCAGTGAATGCGGGATTCGCTGTCATGTGTCCGGTTGGAGCAGTTCTGTTCCTGACGGGGATCAGACGTTTCCCCGGACTTCAGCAGGAACTTGCCGGATCAGCGATGGCATTCTCTGCAGGTGTGTTTCTGTGTATCGCACTCAGTGATCTGCTTCCCGAAATGGAATTCCATTCGCATCATCGTCTGAGGCTTTCGGCCGTGCTTTTCCTGGGAATTTTCACCGCCTGGGCAATTCGGCACGTCCACGTTTAGCTCAGTTTGTCTGAAGGCTTACGTATTAGATTGCCCGCAGCACTGCAGAAGCACTTTGGCCTCGTGCTGTACGATTCACCGAAACTGCTGTACGATTTCGAACAGTCCGGGGGCCGTCTTTGACGACATTTATTCGGCAACGTGGATCAGGCACTTCGTAGTTCAATGTGGCCGGAACTTCACCGTACCGCACTGCCAGTAGTGTTCCTGCCAGTTCAACTGCTCCGGCACCCGCATCAAAATGTCCCGTGTAACTCTTCAGCGCTGTAACTGGAATTTGGGACACTCGGTCACCCAGAGCGAGGTGATAGGCCCGTGATTCGACAATATCATCAGTCTGAGTACTTTTGCCCTGCGCGTTAATATGTCCAATCTCATCGGGACGAATACCTGCACGTCTCATTCCTGACTCGATGGCTTTGACGAGTCCCCGACCACTGGACTCGTTGTTGATTCCACGACCATCACAGCCCGCACCCACGCCAATCACTTCCGCGTAGATGTCTGCTCCTCGGCGAATTGCATGCTCGTAGCGTTCCACGATACAAGTGGCAGCACCTTCGCCGACCACCGCTCCATCCCGCTCAAAATCGAATGGTCGGCAGGCCCGGGAGGGATGATCAGAACGCTGGGACAATCCTTCGAATCTATGAAATTTGGCGATGTCAACCGGGTGAATATTTGAGCTGCAGGCACCTACAATTACAGCATCGGCTCGATCTGCTTCAATAATTCGCACGGATTCGGCCAGTGCGAGGAGTGCGGACGCATCGCGGGATGTAATGGTATTGTTGGGGCCCTGTGCGTCATGGTCGATCGAAATATGACACGCGGGCATGTTCGGTAACTGACGCAGAAGCCACAATGGAGCGATCCGGCCGAGTCCGGCTTCTCCCCAGCGGGTCATATCGATTTCTTTGGTTCCTTTGCGACACGCTTTGACGGCAGCTGCCAGTTCTTCGGGGTGTGTTGTCATGCGGCCAGCACCGAAAGTGACACCGAGGCGAAGGGGGTCGATATCGCCGGTTGCCAACCCTGAGTCCGCCATTGCCTGACGGGCTGATGCGACGCCCAGCTGCATATCACGGGACATGACCTTCAGAAACTTTCGATCCCGAAGATGTCGAACGGGATCGAAGTCCCGTACTTCTGCCCCAAACGCTGACGGCAGTTTGTCGTGAGGAATCGACAGAACATCGATACCGCTGCGACTCTCTTTCAAGCTCGTCCAGAACGCGTCTATGCCAATGCCGATGGGAGAGACAACTCCCAATCCTGTAATGACAATGCGAGCACCGTCTCGCGCAGCCATGGAAACGCCCCAATTCTCGGGCCGCTACTGCCACATCCTGGACAGCCAACGACGACCCGATTCAAGAAATTCACTAATGATTCCTGCTCGGTTCACGCTGATTTACACACCAGAAACGACGGATCAGCCGGTCAGTAATTTCTGAATCTACCAGCTCTTCCGGATAGACGATCGTTTCCGGAGTGTTGTTGACCCCACTGTTGCCCATAGGCAGCGGAATCGAGAACAGGAACAATTCACAGACAAATCTACCAACGTAGTCCGATTCAGCCGAATCTTTGCAGATTACAAAAGTTAATGTGATTTGCGTCAAGATCGGATATTCAGATTAACTATTCCGCGGGAATCCAGTTCCTTGGGCAACCACAGCTTCCGGCATTTTCGTGCAGACCAGCTGATCTGCTGACGGGGCCATCTCCATGTTGGACGGCTGGCCCTGCTGTTCCTGTTTGTTTGCGACCACTTACCCTAACTGTGCTACGTTCCACAGGCACATGTTTACCAGTCCTATACGGAAAGTCCCTGTGGGTTCCAGTGTGGTTTGTGGCTGTTTTCTACGTCTTGACAGATGTCTCTTCGAAAGTGGTGCGATCCGTTGATCGCATGATTTTCTGTAGGTATGGTCGAAAGAGTTCCATGAAAATCTCTGCGATTTGGTTGACACTGTTCTACTTTATTTTCACGGGGTATGGACGGGCCAGCGGAAGGCATCTCCATTTATTTCAATCAGGGAAAGAAGAGTGTTCTCGCTATCGAATTTCATCTCTGGTCGTCACGGAAGGTGGACGGATTTTTGGCAATTTGCGAAGGACGAGTAGATGGGGTGGCCAGAGACGCGGGTCTGGTATGCAAACGTAGTGTGGATGACGGGGCAACCTGGTCGGGGCTGAAGGTGATAGTGGACTGGGTAGAAACACCGTCGGCAACCAGGCGGTGCTGGTTGATGGCTAAACGTACAACGTACGTGGTGTGGATTGCGCACACAGTCCGTTCGGGAGAGGAATCGGAGGAGACGATAACACGCGGTAATACGAAACAATCGACATGTGTCTTGCTGAGGCACAGCAGGGATGAGGGACAGACGTGGAACGCGTCACACGATATTACTAAGGCAGTGAAACGCGACGACTTGACGTGGTGCGGCTGTGATCCAGGCGTAGGAATTCAACTGGAAAGCGGGCGGGAACGCAGGCAGGCTCAATGGTGAATCTCAGGCCCTGTAACGATCAGGCGGTTCTGTTCATCTGAATGTCCGTACCTCAGGCCAGGGACCGCAGGTCCGCTCCATTATTGAGAGTCGAGATGGCGGCCATACCTGGTTCCGCAAGAAACCTGACCAAAACCACTGTACGACTCGCCCTGTCAGGCGAGTCCGTTGAAACTGAGGCCGCGAGATGGCAGTCCACGCTGGCTCTATTTCCACCCTGCAGGACCAACCGACACAATTCGAACGTTGGCCTCATCCTTAACGAAGGTCGTACATGGAATATCGGCACTGCTGCTGCCGGGCTGCGGCGACCTTCTGACCGGGATGCAGAGAAACGCTGGACGAATCTGTAACGGAGACACCTTACATTACAACCCCAGGCTGGTATCTCTAAGACGCTCGGCGGGGGCGTTACCGATCGTGCCACTGTTCGCGGGCCAGCAATCACTATCCACGATCGTTTCGACCGAGACCAGACTTACATTTCGTTTGCCAACCGGTTGAAGAGATGCAGAGTCGGGGACCGACCTGATCACAGTCTGCTACACAGGCTGACTGTTATTTCGGTTCATCAACCAGATCAGTACGGGACTGGCAACATAAACCGAACTGTAGGTTCCCACCAAAATTCCCAGGGTGAGACAGAAGGCGAATCCATGAATCCCTTCGCCTCCGATCACATACAGGATCCCCACAACAATGAACGTCGTTAGTGATGTCAACAGTGTTCGAGACAGGGTCTGATTGAGCGAGGTATTGACAATCTCTGTAGTGAGTTCCGGATTTTTGCCTCGCACTTCACGAATTCGGTCGAACACTACGATCGTATCATTGAGTGAGTATCCGACAATGGTGAGAAAAGCGGCGACCATCGGCAGGTTGATTCGGAAGTCTGTCAGCATCAGAGTTTGGCTGATGGGATGACCGCTGGCCCAGGAAGCTAAGGCCACCATTCCCAGCACAATGAGGACGTCATGAGTCAGAGCAACAACGGCCGCCAGTCCAAAAGTGATTCGTTGAAAGCGGAACCAGATATATCCGACGATCGCAATCAGGCTCACAATGATGGCCATGATCGCGGACTGCTTCATCTCGCCGGCTACTGCGCTGGCAAATGTATTGACTTCGTCAAACAGCGGGCTCGCTTCCAGTCGGGACTGCATCGCAGTCAGAGCGGTCTGCAGGTCATCCGGGGAGATCTCGTCCAGTGTACGTACCGTCACCTGATCGAATTTTCGGACACTCTGCGCGTTGGCTTCCATACCGCTGCCACTGATTCCCGTAATGCCGAACAGGGATGAGGTGTCTTCATAACGATTACCGTCGGAAGCACTGAGTTCCTGCAGTGTCGATTCAAGCGTGTCGCGAATTGTTCCTTCTGCCAATTCATCGGAGAATGTGATGTTCGAAGAAGAACCACCGTTGAAACGGCGATTCTGACTGGCCTGCACGGAATTGTCATCTTCATCGATTTCCACTGTTTTCAGTGGAGTGAAACTCATCGTCACTTTACGCAGCTGCATCGCATCGGCGGTTTCGAATGCGGTGTTCACTTTTTGGCTCACACGTTCCTCGGCAGACAGTTTTGACTGTTTGGTGTCGTCAGAATCCGTTTCCGATGTTCTCAGACGGAAATGCATGCCGCCCTGTCCCGATTCTTCCCCCGCAAGTGTCAGTCGCTCGACGGTAAAATTCTCTGCAAACTGGGTGCCCAGCACTTCCCGGACGGCATCCGTTTCGGCCCCCTGCTCAAGCTGGAACGTTACCATCGTGCCTCCGGTGAAGTCGATGTCGTAGTTCTTTGTGCCTCGCGTAAAAAATGCCGTCAGGCCAATTGCAATCAGAACGACAGACAGAACAGCAGCGACGAATCGTTTGCCCACAAAATCCCAGTTGGTTTCGCCGACGAAGCTGAACATCGCCAGCTTTTTGATCCAGCGTTTCTTTTCGGCGATGTCGAAGATTGTGCGGCTCACAAACAGTGCCGTAAACATACTCATCACGATTCCGATGAACAGTGTTACGGCGAACCCTCGTACCTGATCGGTACCGATCATGAACAGGATTACTGCTGTCAGCAGAGTCGTGAGGTTAGCATCGATAATAGTGGAGAAGGCTTTGGAGAATCCGTTGCGAATAGCCATCCGCAGGCTGGACCCTCGCCGCTGCTCCTCGCGAATTCGCTCGAAGATCAGCACATTTGCATCCACGGCCATACCAATGGTCAGCACCAGACCCGCCAGTCCGGGAAGCGTGAACGTGGCTTCGATGAGCATCATGGTTGACAGGACCAGTACTATGTTCATGACCAGGCAGAGAATCGCAATCAAGCCGGCCGCACGGTAGTACAGAAGCATGAAGCCAACGACGGAGACTGCGGCGATGATGATTGCCTGAATTCCTTTGTTGCGGACATCTTCACCAAGTGTCGGATCGACGGTCGCTTCGCTCAGCGGCTTGGGATTGATGGGAACCTCCAGTGCACCGGCATTCAGGACACTGGTCAGGTCCCGAGCTTCTTCCGGGGTGAAGTCTCCTGTGATCTGACCATTGCTCGTAATCGTGTCACGGATGACCGGAGCACTTTGAACTTGTCCATCAAGCACAATTGCCAGACTTCGGTCAGGGTGCCCGTCGCGTGGTTTGTTGCTTCCGGTGAGCCGGCCGAACAGATAAGCCCCCTGCTGATTGAACCGAAACGTGACCATCTGTGTCCCGTTGTCCGGATTAACTGTCGTTCCAGCAGACGTCAGGTACTTACCGCTGACACGCTCCTGTTCCCGATCGACAAGCAATAGATATTCTTCCGTGTCGTATTCTTCCATGCCGGTGTCGGTCGGTCGTTCAGCCTTCACACTGCGGCGGACGGCGTCATTTCGTTCCAGGAACTGTGGTTCATTGTCTTTGAGGTAGGCCGGTAACCATTTAGCGATGATGTTACCGGCTGAATCGCGGACTTCTTTGGTGGCTATGTCCAGTGCCTGTCCCTGAGCCACGATAGCTGAGTCTTCGCGCTCATGGGCCGTGATATAGAATTCAAGGGTACCCAGGCGGACAATCCTGGATTTGATTACGTCAACAGTTTCCGGATCCTTACCGGGGACGATGACTTCGATTCGATCGTAACCCACCCGGCGGACAGTGGTTTCTTCCTGTCCCGACGGATTAATTCGGACTGCCACCGCCCCGACCATCTTGTCCATGAGGGCGTCCGTGATTTCTTTCCCTTCGGTCTCCTCGACTTCGTAAACGAGGTTGGCTCCACCGGCAAGATCAATGCCCAGTTTGAGCTTCTCACTCAGGTTTTTGTCACCGATTACCAGTGGGGCCACAGCAATCGAGAGGGCAAGCAGGCAGGTTGCAATTCGCCCCGCATATTCCTTCATCTTCAGCGCCCGGGCGATGAAGACCCCGATGATGACCGGAAGGCCGAGAATCAGGACAACGTTCAGTAAAATCAGAGCGGCCGTGACGGCGTTACCACCACTCTCGGTGACTGCAGCATCAGTTGCTTCGCCAACCACGGTTCCGGCGTCCGGAGCCTTTTCCGCAGCCGCACTGGCCGTGTTCATAACCGCGTCTGCAACATTAGCAACGGTTTCAGAAGCTGTTTCGGAAGCTTGGACTGCCAGTGTGAACAACACGTTCCATGGGTTGATCATCGACAATTATTCCTGATGTGTCTGGCGGGAGATGGACGTTACGACATTCTGTCGCAGCATTCCGAATTGATCTGTGTAAATTGATCTGTGTAAATTGATCTGTGTAACTCTGCTCGCCGATGGACGGTCAAAGTTTCGGTCGTTACTTGGCGGCGTCTTTTCTGTCGCTCAGCAGTTCCTGAATACTGTTCCGGGTGAATCTGATTCGTGTACTGTCGTCGGTTTTCAGTGTCACACGGTCCTCAGAGACCTCAGCAACCGTGCCAATGATGCCGCCAACAGTAACCACTTTGTCATTCTTCTTCAGATTGGACATCAGCTGTTCGTGCTGCTGACGTTTTTCCTTCTGAGCTTTCAGTTGAGGTCGCATGACAATGAAGTAAAAAATGAATCCGATAATAACCATTGGCAGCAGCGACGCCAGTGGATTTGGCTGTTCGACCTCCGTTGCACCACCGCCACCTGTGTCGCCGGCTTGTGCGATAATCAGGAAGTCATTCAGACCGAGTATGAATCGATTCCAGCTCACTGTTTTCACCAATCGAGTCCAAACGGACCAGAAATTCACCAGTAAAGAACACTTCGGAGTGAGGCAAATTCTTCACTGGTTCATGAGGAGGTTGTCGGGTAGAGCAATTTCCGGAAAACCGGCCGCGAATACGACTGATCTCCTGCCCGTGGCACGACTTCCGTAAAGACGCGGATCTTAGGTCTGGCCGTTCCACTGGGCAAGCTGATTCGCCCGGAACTCAGCCACTGTACCGTTGTTTACTGCAATTCGGAGTTCACGCACCAGCATCTGGTAAAACGTGGTGTTATGGAGAGACAACAGGATAGGTCCCAGCATTTCCCCTGAGATGAACAGATGTCTGAGGTAAGCTCTGGAATATCGTTGGCAGGTTATACAGCAACATTCCGCATCCAGGGGGCTTTCGTCTCTGGCATGCGCCGCATTTCGCAGGCGAATTTTGCCACGGCTGGTGAATGCCATCGCGTTGCGGCCGTGACGTGTTGGCATCACACAGTCAAAAAGATCGATTCCCCGACTAACTGCTTCAATTAGATCCGTAGGCGTGCCGACCCCCATCAGATACCTTGGACGGTTCTCCGGAAGCTGTGGAACTGTGAAATCCAGTGTTGTGTACATGTCAGCGGGAGACTCGCCAACACTGAGTCCGCCCACCGCATATCCCGGGAAGTTCAGAGGAACCAGTCCTTCGGTTGATCTTGTCCGAAGAGCTTCATCGATGCCGCCCTGAACAATTCCAAACAGGGCCTGGTCGGTCCTTTGTTGGGCATCCTGACAACGCTGAGCCCACAGGGTTGTCCGGTCGACCGCCTGACGCAGTCTTTCCGGAGAGTCGTCAGCCGGAGCACACTCGTCGAGGCACATAATGCAGTCAGCCCCCAGATCCTCCTGAATCCGGATAGCTCGTTCCGGTGACAATTCCAGCAGGCTGCCATCGATATGCGACCGGAAGACCGCCTTTTCGTCATCCAGCTGTCGAAGCCGAGCAAGACTGAAAACCTGAAATCCGCCGCTGTCGGTCAGGATCGGGCCTTCCCAGTCCATGAAACGATGAAGACCGCCCAGATCACGTACCAGTTCGGAACCAGGACGCAATGCCAAATGGTATGTGTTTGCCAGCACCATTTGGACACCGGCCAGCCTCAGCTGTTCCGGCAACAGGCCTTTCACAGTTCCCAATGTCCCAACCGGCATGAACGCCGGAGTTTCCACATCACCATGAGGCGTTGTCCACCGACCTGCGCGTGCGAATGTTTCTGAATCGACCGCTTCCAGTTTGAATGAAAATGCACTGGCCACAGAGTTGAGAATGCCGGAGGAGATTCAAATTGAAGAGTTCCGGCTGCAGATTGGCCATTCCAAACCACACCGGACATGCGTTTACGGAGGGCTGGTTTACACCGTGTTCTGACCGCTCTCCCGTGTCAGCAAAGAAACCATAATCAGAGTCGCAAATCCAAGTGGGATCGTGACGATACCTGGCTGGGTAAACGGTGTGTAACCTCCCGAATCAATGCCGTAGACTTTCTGAAAGGTATCTGCGCTGAGCAGAATCCAGCCAAGTGAGGAGGTCATCCCCACGATGATGGCCGCAATCACCCCCTGGCGAGTGACACCCCGCCAAAACAAAATCATAATCAATGCAGGTAGGTTAGCAGATGCCGCAACACTGAATGCCCAGCCAACCAGGTAGCTGACGTTCAGTCCTCTGAAGACAATCCCCAGCACGATGGCAATTCCACCGACAAACACTGAAGAAATTTTTGCGACCCGGACCTGCTGTGCATCAGTCAGCGGATCACGGCGAAAATTACTGACCAGATCATGAGTCACAGCGCCGGCGGAGGCCAGAATCAATCCACTGACCGTTCCGAGTACCGTTGTGAACGCGATTGCGGAGATTGCCGCAAACAGCCACGTATTCATACTTTTCGCCAGCAGTGGGGCGGCCATATTGGTGTTCGTGACATCCATGGCTCCGCTGGTCATCGCTCCGAGCCCGAGATAAAGGGTCAGTATGTAGAAGAAGCCGATACTGGCGATACCCACGATTGTGCTTTTCCGGGCACTCTGTTCATCTTTCACCGTATAATATCGAATCAGAATGTGCGGCAGCGATGCGGTACCGCAAAACAGGGCCAGCATTAACGAGATGAAATTCAGCCTGCCCCAAACATCTGTACCTCGGATTCCGGCAAATCGTGGATGTTCACCGGGGCGGAGAATATGGCTGCCGGGAGTATTTTTCTGATAGTAGATGGTTGTGGTGATATCGTCTGAGACTTTGACAGCCTTGCTGCGCCACAGCACAATTTCACTATTCCGCAGAATACTGAAAAAAGAACTCAGACCGACGGGACCGGTTGATTTCTGTCCATTGGGAAGTCGGCTGATATATCCGATCGGATGCAGTTCGGCTTCTCCCTTTTTTGTGCCCCGTTCTTCCCCGTTGACGAGGTCAGGCTGTCCGGTCTGTTTCGTAATGCTTTGTGCTTCCACCACGCGGACCGATTCCGCACCTTCTTCGGAATCAAGAAACCAGTAAGTTGTCCGGTCAGAGTCAGGATCTTGAAGCCGCAGGAATTCCGGCGAATCTTTCCAGACTCCTTCCGGTGGTACGATTTGCCGACCGCCCAGTTCCGGTATCGGTACGTCACAGGATTCGAGAACAGAGCGTGACACATTGAAGGTTGTAAATTCGTAGCCGTCTTCACCACCGTTCCTGACTTCGAATCCACGGTCAAGAATGAGCCAGGTGAGAATTGCGCTGAATACGACCAGCAGTGAACCCTTCAGAAACTGTACCCATGTGGTGGACACCATGCCGGCTGTCACCACGATCAGGATCACCACGGCACCAACCAGCAGGACTCCCTGCCAGTGTTCAAACCCCAGCAGCGGCTGGACGAGAACTCCGGCACCAACCATCTGGGGAATGAGATAAAAGATACTGACCACCAGAGTGCTGATACCGGCCGCGGTACGAATTCCGGACGAATTGAATCTTGCATCGAGCGCGTCCGCGAATGTGAACTTGCCCAGGCGCTTCATCGGTTCGGCAACTACAAATAATGCCACAATCCAGCCGGCCAGATATCCGATTGAGTACAGGAAACCGTCATAGCCGTAAAACGCGATCATTCCGCAGATACCAAGGAATGATGCGGCGGACAGATAATCGCCGGCAAATGCGATTCCGTTAACAAACCACGGTATTTCACCGTGCGCTGTGAAATAACCGGCTGAAGATTTTGCTTTTCGACCGAACCAGAAGCTGAGTCCCAGTGTGAATCCAACGAACAGAAAGAACAGCACAACCGCTTCCGAAGCAGCTTCGTAAATCACGGAGCACCTCCGTCATTTGTGGAGTTTGTCTGCCTGTCGTACTGCCCGGCAAGAAATCCGTAAACGATGGAAAGGACGAAAGCGATGATGATCAGAGCGAATCCGTACAGGATCGCCAGGTTCAGACCACCCAGCGGAGTCCACTCCATGACTTGAGGAGCCAGGGCGTTGATCAGCACAAAACCGGTGTAGATCACCAGATAGACACAGAACAGTGTCATACCGAGTGGATTGCTGCGTGTTTCCATCAGACGCTTCCGGAGGTGGTAAGTTTTGAGCCAGGCAGCATAGGAGAAACGTTCAACAATCGCGAGCGCTGGTTATTTCTGCGACCTTTTGATGCTGCGGCAATACGATGCAGCGAACGACGAATGTCTTTCGGTCGTTGGGGCATTGACGAAAATTTCCAGTTCGTCGTGTGATACCACTGTGTGTTGCGCACAGCCGTCGATGAAGCCAATTGCGGCAGAATCAGAAATTGTTATCGCGACCTGATCAAAACCTCAGGAATCGGATCGCGACTGAACTGGTGGAAATTCGGATGATCTGTGCAGCCAAAAGTCTCACGACCGCGCCCGTGATTCGGGAAATATCCAAAACACACTTTGGCGATGCACGATGCCGTCGTATTACGTCAGGACAGCATCGACAACCTGACCGTGGACATCGGTAAGCCGGAAATCGCGACCCTGATAGCGGTAAGTGAGTTGTTCATGATCAATCCCCATCAGATGGAGAATGGTCGCCTGCAGGTCATGAACGTGCACGGGATTCTCAACGGGCATATAACCGAGTTCATCGGTTTGGCCGTAGGAAAATCCGGGTTTCACGCCCGCACCGGCCAGCCAGATCGTAAAAGCGTGTTGATGGTGATCACGGCCGATGTAAACCTTACTGCGACCTTCAGCCATGGGCGTGCGTCCGAACTCTCCTCCCCAGACAACCAGCGTGTCTTCAAGTAATCCTCGTTGCTTCAGATCGGTGATCAGCGCGGCCGTTGCCTGATCCGTCTGCTGACAACGTTCCACGAAACTGTAACGCAGGCTTTCACCCCGATCCTGACCGTGTGAGTCCCAGCCCCAGTGATACAGCTGGACAAAACGTACGCCACTTTCCACCAGCCTTCGGGCCAGCAGGCAATTGTTTGCGAAAGACCGGCGGCCCGACTCGATTCCATACAGTTTGTGAATGTGTTCAGGTTCCCGATCCATCGCCATTAACTCCGGAACACTGCGCTGCATCCTGTAGGCGAGTTCGAACTGTTCGATTCGTGTTGTGATTGCCGGGTTTCCCACCGACCGAAGTCGTAATTCATTTAACGCCCGAATTCGGTCAATTGTCATCCGGCGCTGCTGACGACTCATCCCCTCCGGATCGTTCAGGTAAAGTACGGGGTCCCCCTGAGATCGCAGCCGCACTCCCTGATGAATTCCCGGCAGAAAACCATTACCCCATAGAGATGTGCCGCCGCTGGGTCCGCGTTTGCCGGACATCAGTACCACGAACGCCGGGAAATCCTGGTTTTCAGTGCCCAGACCGTAAGACAGCCAGGCACCCATACTGGGTCGGCCCAGGATGGGCGATCCGGTCTGCATGAATAACTGTGCCGGTGCATGATTAAATTGATCTGTCTGCATCGACTTCACAAAGCACAGGTCGTCAACAATTCCGGCAAGGTGAGGAACATGTTCCGACATCGTGGCACCGCACTGACCATGACGGCCGAATTTGAACGGCGTTCCCAGCAGTTTAGGATGCCCCTTAATGAACGCGAATCGCTGCCCCTCATGGAATTCAGCAGGACATAACTGACCGTTCAACGCCGAAAGTTTTGGCTTGTAATCATACAGGTCCAGCTGTGACGGTCCTCCTGCCATGTGGAGGTAGATGATGCGTTTGGCGCGTGCCGGAAACTCGCCTGTTTTTCCCGCAACTGGATCTGATGACGCCGTCAGCGGGTTTCCGAATATGTCATTTCCCATCAGCGATGACAGTGCCATCGCACCCATGCCGGTCGGACAGTTCGACAGGAACCAGCGTCGGGTATTCTGAAGCAGACTGAATCGATCCATACTTAGTACTTTGTTAATGTTTCATCCAGGTTAAGCAGCACGTTTCCAATAATCGCCCAGGCAGCCAGTTCGGCTGTTGTGACGCCGGACGGCGCGGCATTGACAGTGTTGCCGTCGGAAAAGATTCGCGCCGCCGCCGGGTCAAGCGCATAGATTTCGACGTTTTTACGGTAAAGTTGGCTCAGTTGATCAATTTCCTCCGGCGAAGGCTGTCGAGCTACGCACAGCCGGAACCCGTAGGCTGCCTTTTGACGGACATCTCCATCGATCTCTGTAGCCATGCGGCGTCCGAGTGCGGCGGCGCACTGAACGAATACCGGGTCATTGAGCGTGACCAAAGCCTGTAACGGTGTATTGGTTCGCGGTCGACGTTCCACACAGATGTTGCGACGTGGGGCGTCAAAGGTAATCATCGAAGGATACGGGGCTGTACGTTTCCACCACGTGTACAGTGCGCGTCGATACTGCTGGCCCTTTGTGCTCAGCTCCCACTGTGTGCTGTAACTGTGAATCTGTTCGAAGACCCCTGGTGGCTGATAAGGAAACACACCGGGACCGCCTGCCTGCCGGGTCAACAGTCCGCTCACAGCGAGTGCGTTGTCGCGTATCATTTCGGCATCCAGTCGGAACACCGGACCGCGGGAAAACAGTCGATTGTCCGGATCACTCCGAAGCCGATCGGGAGTCACAGTTGACGACTGACGGTACGTTGCTGACATGACGATTAGTTTTTGCATGGCCTGCAGATCCCATCCACGGGACACAAACTCTGTGGCCAGATAATCGAGCAGCATTGGGTGGGACGGAGGAGAACCCTGAATTCCAAGATCTTCGCTCGTTTCCACGATGGCTTTGCCGAACAGCAGTGCCCAGATACGGTTCATCGTTACGCGTGCCACCAGTGGGTTTTCCGGTCGCATGAGCCACCGCGCCAGTCCCAGTCGATTGTATTGCTCATTCTGCGGCCAGGAGTGCCATGCGGCAGGAACACCAGCCCGGACCTGTTCACCAGGATCCAGAAAGCTTCCGCGATGTAAAATACGGGTTTCACGCGGTTCGTCGTTCTCGACCATGATCAGTGTGGAGGAAGGGGCTGATTTTTCTTCCAGTGTCTGGACTTCCTCCCGAACCGACGCAAGCAGCGGAGTGACTGTTCGGAAGTAGTTCGTCAGCTGAGTACGCTGAAGTTCCGTACGCCGGTTGTTTGGTATGTTCAGGATTGCGAATGTTGGCAATGGCGCCAGTTTATCTTTGACCGGTTCCTCGGTACTGTCGTCGGAATACGTCCACAATCGAAAACGGCCAACACCGTGGCCAGCTAACCGGGAATCATGGGACATCCGGATCCGCAGATGCGATCCTTTCGGGATGTCTTCCGTTTGATCGCCAACAAAGGTTGCATGGGCCTCTTCCTGATCGGTGCACCACCGGGTGTTCTGATCGTCGTCAATCGCGCCGGTGATGTTGCTGCCATCTGCCTGGTAGCTGGCGATCGCAGACTGAAGGGGAACCCGCTGCCACATCTTCCGGCGGCCGGGGGCGGAGTAATCCAGCCGAATGCTGCTAAGGTCAAAATTGCCGCTGTCTTCGTCCCGTCCCGGACCACCGTATGGAAGTTTTTCATGCCTGAGGACCTCAATGCCGATGCCGGACAGATCAGAAGTCGGTACAGGAAACGATATTTCATAGACATCGTGATCAGGATTTTTTCCACTCGCCAGAATTGAATGATCATCAAGCAATTCAAGATCAGCCCCACAGAGCGATTTGATTTCGGTCGGTACAATGATGTTCCACCTGTTGCCGGCTGCGATTTTAGCTTCCCAGCGGAGCTGTCGGGCGGCAAGTTCCGGATGGTCACCTGCGTACTGCCTTCGTAATTCTGTGAGTCGGGTTCTGTACTTTGCGATGGCGGAACGTTCCAGTGGACTTGTCGCGCTGATGGTGCCTCGCTCTGCAGCTGAATCTGCAGAGTTGTTGAAGAATGCGTACAACCGGAAGTAATCACGCTGGCTAAACGGGTCGTACTTGTGGTCATGGCACTGGGCACAGCCCATCGTGGTTCCCATCCACACGGTCATGGTCGTGTTCACGCGATCAATGACCGATTCAACACGAAACTGTTCGGGATCAGTTCCGGCTTCGTAACAGAACGGTGTGTTGCGATGGAAACCGGTCGCAATCTGCTCACTGTCGGTGGGATTCGGCAGCAGGTCACCGGCAAGTTGTTCGATCGTGAATCGATCAAACGAAAGACCTCGATGAAACGCGTCGATGACCCAGTCTCGATAGAGCCAGATGTTTCGCGTTCCATCACTTTCATAGCCATGTGTATCGGCGTAACGCGCCAGATCCAGCCACCACGCCGTCATTCTTTCGGCGTACTCCACTGACTGCAGCAGTCGGTCAACGACCGTTACGTAGGCATCGTCAGACTGATCGACAACAAAGGCTCTTACTTCTTCAGGTGTGGGCGGTAAACCGGTCAGGTCCAGGGTCACACGGCGAATCAGAGTTGTCCTGTCGGCAGCAGGTGACGGTGCCAGCCCTTCCTGTTCAAGTCGATGCAGAACAAAAGCGTCGATTTGATTCTGTGCCCACTTGTTGTCACGGACAGGGGGAAGTTCCGGCCGCTGAGGCACGCTATAGGACCAGTGATCATCTTCAGATGATTCGGCGGCGTTACCAGGAGTTGCACTATTCATAACGGCGACTGACAGGACCAGTGTGCACAGGAAGTATCCGTGCCATGTGTCGCCGGTAAAACGGTTGCCGATAAGCTGTGCGTGGGTCGTGTTCCGGGTCAGCGTTTGTGTTTTCAGAGTAGTCATTGAGGCGTCTCAGTAACAAATGTGTGAGATCCGTGTGGCTGTGAATAGTGCAGCAACTGCAGGACTCGGCCGTTCAACGATACCTGTTGTTTTCACTCTATCGGTTTTTTCCCTTCATTCAAATGCTAACAGGCCGCAGAAAAACAGGTTGTTTGCAGTCAGATACACATCCACAATCGGTCTTTGTCTGCGGCAGGTTCAGGCAGGCAGGACTGCCGGAAAACTGTTCGCAGTGAGGATAGCAGTTGCTGGTAGTTGCCTGTCAGCCGGGGCAGTGTGGCACGATTAATTGACTTGCGAAGTTTTTGGTCATGACTTTGGTGCGTATTGATTAAGAGGGGACACTTCACACGTGGAAAAGTTTCGAGAGTAAAGGCACAAGCTGCACGTTTTGTATTGCTGCAGTCCGGCAGATCACGGGGCCTGATCCGAGATGACCGGCAACAGGTTACAGTGTTGTATTCAGGTGAACGCCGCGGTTAATTCGGACGAGCCGAAATATCTGCTTTACCAGTGACGATGGTTTCACTCGCTGCCGGCGGGGATGCGGACACCGCGATTATCATCGCTCTCATGACGAAGAATGAAGGCGTTCGCTGATTTTGATTTTGCAAACATCGCTGAAGTCAGCGAAAATGATGTTGAACGGCTCTTGAAGGATGACGGCATTGTCCGTCACCGAGGAAAATTTATCGCCACTTTCAACAATGCTCGGCCCGCGATCGAAATCGTCGAAGACTGTGCTCGTCCGGGCGGGAACCACTGCCGGCGGGAACCACTGCCGGCGGGAACCATAGTCGCCGGATCCCCTGCACTGTTGCCGTGCGTGCACAAAACCAGTGTCTGATCCTGGACCGTCACTGTGATCGAACAGAAGGGGAAATGCCTGAGGAACCGGTATTCATTCGGGATTCGAAATTCATCGAAGTCGCTCGTCGAGTCCGGATCCCGGTCCGGTGCTGAGAAAAATCGACCCACGAAACCATCGAATCAGTTAACCGCATCCGGATAAAGGCGTCCTGAACGCCCGGGAGGAAGTGTTTCCGGTTCGCGTGGCAGACCTCGCAGCAATCTCTGCTCAGCGGCTCGACGTTCGATGGTACGTGGTCTGTCAAAGTCGCGCGGGCGTGCATCCAGTGCTGGTCCAATTGCAGGATCAAAGAATGGATCGTTGTGTTCGTACGAAGCTCGTTCCGCCAGTGGATGCGGTCGGAAGAATGTGGGCATTCGGGTGTTTTGTGGCGTAATACAGCCGCCGAATGCACAGCACAACAGGCCTGAAGTCAGACACTGCAGCAAAAATGAACGGGATTGACTGGATGTGAGATTCACGTGCCGCGTCGTTCACTTAAAACGGGATATACCTGCCTGGCCGCTCATGACACGCGTCAAGCGTCATTATGGCTGACCGATGAACGAGGTTTGTAGCGACGATCAGGGACTTACAGCAAGACGAGATTGGCAGAATCTGCCGGTGTTGATCGGCTAATTCTGCCGAACTCGTCAGTTTCATACACGAATGCTTTCAATCATTCCGACGTGGCCTGTGAATTCGCTTTGACACAGCCAGTGATAATTCCTATTGTCTCGGCCTTCCGTACAAAACAGCAAACGGACTTGCTGAGTTGCGGAGCCGAAGCGGTACTGCCATGGATGGCGTTGGCCGCTTTTTTTATGCGCTCAATGCTGTTCGTTGAGGTGCCAGTCATAATCCAGATAGCTGACGCGAAGTCGACCGGATACGGCGACTTTTTGTGCGGCCTGTGTCGGCAGCCAGCGAGCGATTGTTTTGAGCTGATCTGACTGATTGCTGCCGAAGTCTGAAGCGAACCACTTCAAAATGGACGATAGCTGAATCTCTCCGTCGCTGTACCGGAAGTTCCGCGGATGAAGAAAAAATTTGCGGGCACTTGTGTCCAGTTGATTCTGGACAGAGTTGGGTTTGTAGGATTCGTTGAGCAGTCGTGGACACCCGACTGAAGCGCAGACAATCGCGAAATGAACGCGCGACTCGTTCATTTTTAGAAGAATTTCGTGTTCGATTCGATTCAGTGAGTACGGGTGACCATCGACGAAGAGTTGCAGGTGTTTCCAGATGTTGTATCCGGAGGCACTGGGCGTGTGATTGCGGATGCTGCTGGTTGGATATTCCCTAAGGATTCCGTGAATGGTGACCGCGTTGTAGGCGTTGATCCAAAAAGCCAGCACAGCATCCGCGGATGACGTCCTTGTTCTTTTGCCCGTCGACAAATGGGCCAGATACTGTTCCAAACTGCGTCGGTCGGCGATATTGGTGGCCCACCTGCCGTAATTTACCATTCCGTGTTCGTTCACGTAGGCTTTTAGCAGTCGATCCCATCCTGAATGATCGATTTGTTCGAGCGGCGTAGTTGCCCGGACGCGTGTTCCTACGTAGACCTCTTTCTGACCGATCAGACTGAAGGCAGCCATTCCTGCAGTAGTCGCTAACACCAGAGCTATCAGGCGTTTCGTCAGCATTTTTCTGAGGAGTTTGTGTGGCATCATGCATGGTCGTTCGCTGTAGACGGTCACTGACCGCTGATTGTGGCGCCGCAGAAATCCTAACGAACAAGCATTCGAATTTCGGTAAGGTGTCGAATCGGAGCTGCCGCTCCGGTTAATCAAACACGGGTACACCAGCAGTGGCGGTACCCCATGGAATTAACGGGGCTGCTGGGTTGTATCGCGAGATCTGATTAGCCAAAGTCTGGTCCTGCCGTTATGAGTCTGTACTGATCGTTAAAATGTGAAATTCAGAGAGTGACAGAGCTGATGGACGTCCTGAACAGGGTTGTTGCCGGGGTTGCTATGCCGGAGTCCCGGCCGTGGGATGCGGCCAATCTTGATTCTGCAACCCGGGCCGCCGTTCGGCAGGCGTTTCATCTTGCGTCTTCCATGGGGATTCCTCTGCAGCTTGTTACAGCCGTTAACGAACCGGAACGTCCTTTTTTTGATTCCGGGGTTGATACAGATCAACAGGCCGTTGTGGATCAACAGGAGGCGAATCAGGTACTGACAGATCTGAAGTCTGACTATGTGAAGCTCAATGTGCGAGTCTCAGGTAAAGTTGTATTCGGACAGCCCTGGTTGGAAATCATGCGAGCGGCTGAGAATTCACGACGGACGCTGATCGTTTGCGGTACACAAAATTCAGGCGCTGTCCGTCGGCTTCTGTTTGGCACGACCGGAATGCGGTTGCTGCGGCATGCGTCCGGGCCGGTCTGGCTGGTGAAGCCGCGCGCGGACAACGATGCCGTTCTGGACGTACTGGCGGCGACGGATCTTTCGGAGGTCGGTAGAGATGTGATCGCCGCCGGTGTGACATTGGGTCGCGCATTGCCGGTACAACTGACAGTCATGCACGTCCTCGATGGACTTGAGGACCGTCAGGTGGTGCGCGGCGGTGCATCGGAAGAAGAAGTTTTGAATTGGCGTAAACAGGTCAGGGCTGACGCTGAAATCCAGTTGCAGGATCAGCTGGCGGAGACTGACTTCCGAACACTGTCGCAGGGTGTGCGAACACAGATGACAGAAGGCGTTGCCGATACCTGTATTTTGTCGGGGATCGAGGAATTTGATGTCGACCTGCTGGTCATGGCCAGCTCCGGACGAGGTGGCGTTCCGGGACTCCTTTTCGGCAACACGACGGAACGACTGCTGCCTGAACTTCCGTGTTCTCTGTTGGTGGTGAAGCCGGATGATTTCGAGTGTTCGGTTGTTCTCAGCTGAGACGTGGCAGTCGAACTTCCCCAAAATCGGCCGGAATCGTGGAAACAGGACGTCTCTGGATTTTGCGGGTGCTGCCGGGCTTTAGACTGCCGGTGTCGTGTTGTTTGAATCAGCACCGACAGATTCAGCCTGCTCCGGAGAGTTTTCATTGGCTGTCTTCGGGTTGGTCCGCAGGACTTACTGTGAATGACAATTTACTGTACTGAACTGATATCCGGTTTCATACGAAGAACTTGCATTGGGTCAGGCCTCTGCTGATTACAGGCTGCGTTCCAACATCAGATCGGACGTCATTAGTGTTTGTATGATCGATGGTGAATAAATATGTTTGACCTTTCGGCAATTCAACGAGCCCTGAAGCAGTTCGGGTTTGATGGCTGGTTGCTCTGTGACTTTCGCGGAAGCAATCTGCTGGCACGCCGAATTATGGATATTCCGGAGGAGATGACGGTTTCCAGGCGATACTGCTGTTTCATCCCTGTCAGCGGTGAACCACAAAAAATTGTGCACCGCATCGAAAGTGGCGTCCTGAATCATCTGCCTGGTGAAACGAGAGAGTATCTGACATGGCAGGAACTGGAGTCGGCTCTGGAAGCAGTCGTTTCCGGCAGTCGGCGAATTGCGATGGAATATTCCGCCCGGAACGCCAATCCTTACATTGGACGGGTGGACGCAGGCACGATTGAGGTCGTCAGGGGCTTCGGATGCAGTGTGGAGAGTTCCGGTGATTTGATTTCTCTGTTTGAAGCCACGCTGTCTGACGCTCAGTTTGACGCTCATCTGGCTGCATCAGAGGTGACCTGTGATGCCTTTGAACGGGCATGGCAGTTCATTGCAGAAAGAATTGGAACCCGCGGCGAAGTTGAGGAACTGGCGGTTCAACAGATCATTCTGCAACATTTCTCTGACTGCGAACTGATCACCAGCCATCCTCCGATTGTTGCGGTGAATGCAAACGGCGGCAATCCCCACTACGAAACAGGATCTGCTTCCGATACGGTCATTACTGCGCAGAGTTTTGTACTGATCGATATGTGGGGGCGCCACGACCACGATAATGGCATCTATAGCGATCTGACACGCTGCGGTTATACGGGGAACAACGTGCCGGATCACTACAGGGATGTTTTTAAAACGGTTGCTGCAGCGCGTGATGCGGGTGTCGATCTTGTGCGTTCCGAACTGGCCTCCGGACGACCGCTTCAGGGGTGGCAGGTAGATGACGCTGTGCGTGAGGTGATCGTTGCTGCAGGTTATGGAGAGGCCTTCTGTCATCGGGCCGGTCACAGTCTGGGGCGCGAAACCCACGGCAACGGAACTCACATCGACAATCTGGAAACACACGAAACCCGTCAGATCCTGCCGCGGACACTATTCACGATTGAACCTGGTATCTACCTGCCTGAGTTTGGCATTCGCAGCGAAGTAAACGTGTTCATCCACGCAGACAACACGGTGCAGGTCACGGGTGGTGAAATACAGCAGGAACCGCATCGGATCGTGTGATCCGGTCCCCTGCGGTTCAGGTCATCGACAGGTCGCCAAGCATCCTGCCGAAAACCATAAACCATTTTACGAAGTCTGTATTTGGCTTCATAACGGGCATTATCCGTCCGTCCGTCGGCAAGTGTTCGGTGTCGTCATTCCGTTCGTTGAATTTCGATTCCCGACAGGACGGGGGTGCCTTGTTTTGAGTTGAATTCGATCTGTAATTCATCTGCAATCATCACGTCTTCAAACGTTTCTGCAGCGATTCGGTGTTCCGGCGGGCCTGCGGGATCGAGCACGATTTGTTCATCACGTGTGATTCCCTGCAGTGCAACGTGGAACTCACGTCTGGTTTTCGGAAATGTCAGCGGTGTGGAAAACAGAAGTCGAACCCGGTACGGATACGGTGTCGGTTGATCCGCATCGTCCGGGCGCGTTTCATCTGCATCTATGACCAGTCGAGCCGACTGTTCGTCGTGTCCCTGTGATGCCAGTGCTGTCCGTTGCCCCGCTCCACTGATGAAAAACACAATAGAATTACCCGGATTCCAGTCTGCACGGTCAGTGACAGCCTGGATCAGCGGCGTGATGTCTGCAGTACGCTGGGCATCACCTGTGTCGCCGTTTTTTTTCCATTCCTCCGGATGCCAGGTAACCTTCTGCACCGTTTTTGGTCGGGACGTCAGATCGTGTGCGTCACTGCTGAAACGTTCTGCATGGCCGGTATCCTGAGCGGAAATGATCAGTGACGCCGGTTCGGCGGACGGTTCTTGGCAAATGAACTGAATGTAAGCACTGTGGATTTCGGCTCCACGTGCCAAATTGACCTGATTGAATCTCATTCCGACCAGTTGAGTTTCTCCGTCTTCAACGAGTTCCAGGTCTCTGCTGTCGGTGTGGACGTCACCGTTATCCCTTTCTTCTGCGTCGTCATCTGTATGATCGATCGGCAGGCCGGTACGGAGACTGGTTTCCCTGGTAAGAGTGAATCGGATACGGACCTTTCGGACGTTGTCTGCACCCGATGCGAGGATCCATGATTCCTCACCTGCGGCAACAGAAGACGAATGATGTCGAAAGAGTGTCGCGTCGTCATTCAGATTGACGGAAAGAAGAGGCGACGGGCCGGCGACTGGTGGGTATTCCAGCCACAGTAATCCGTCTTCTGTCCGGCGGTCACCGGGCGCACCGATGTTGACTCCCACCCTGCTGAGCTGATCGGTTTCCGTATGACTGGCAGCTGTCGGACTGATGGTCCAGAACTCCAGTTCTGGCATGTGCACGAGTGCCAGAGATGTCTGGTTCTGATAGGCGCAACTGCACGTTCGGGTGTAGTCCGGAGCGTTGAGAACTCCGTTGGCTACGACAAGATTAGACGTGCATCCGGACTTGAATCCACCAAAATTTCCTGTGCCGCTCTCCCCCAGCAGGTCATAAAAACCGGCGGCACCGGATCGGAATGTCAGCAAATGCTCGCTTGCTACAATGTTGTTGCAACCGTAGGCCCTGGTTACTTTCCACGCCTGAAGCTCACCGGTCAGCGGATTCGGGACCATCTTTTGGTGACCGTCTGTGATGTGAAACGCTCCGGCCGATTCGGTGTACGAATTCGCATTTGTGATGATCCAGTCGTTGTGCAGCATACAAGGTCCGGCATATTTGATCGTGTCCTTTTTCCATTTCAGTGTTCCGTCATCAGCGTGAAAAACGGCCATCCCCTGCCCGATTTCGGCATAAAGCCGGTCACTTGCCGCAGCACCCGCCTCCAGTAACAGATTATGTTCTTCAGAATATCCCAGCCATGTACCGAACACCCTGTCGGTCATCTCCCATACCGTTTCGCCGCTCTCGGCATCAAACGCCGCGATACGGTAGCTGTCTGCCCGCGAGGAACCGCGTCGACGCAAAGCTGCTTCGATGAGTTCCGGAGTTCGGTCGAGACAATAGATTCGCCCGCCGCCGGCAACGATTCCATTGTGCCAGAAGCTGTGTTTTGCGCTGACCTGCCACAAAACTTTTCCGGAGTGTCGATCAAATGCAACCAGTCCCAGACTGGCCGCGCGATCCAGACTCTTGGACCCAAATCCTGCGCGACTTCTTCGAAGACCGCGGTCAGATTCCGGATTCAGTTTGTTGCGTTCCCGATAATTGGCGTAGCCGTATCCGCCCAGCAGCACATCTTCATACACTCCAATGTAACCCCACTGTGGTTTGCTGCCTGACTGGTCCTGAGGAAGCTGAATTTCCTGAATCGTTGTCCCGACTGCGGGATCGAGTATATGGCAGCGACTGCCTTCCACCACATAGATACGGTCTTCTGTCACGATGTAGTTTGTACCCCGACCGTTGGCTCCGGGAATGTGCACCTGGTTGTATTTTGGATCGAGCGGAGTATTCGTGTATGTTTCATCGTAATAGACGTCGAAGGTACCCAGGTCTTCGAATTTCCTTTTCCACAGGACTCTGCCCGTATACACATCACGAGCACTCAGACTGTTAATGCCTTCAATAAACAGTCGGCCTCCGGCAACCTGTTCGGGAGGGCCGTGTCCATGTCTGGGTAACACCTCCATGTTGCTGCTTCCTCCGAACCACAGGATCCCCAGCGGCAGTTTCACACGTCGGTCATTCGACTTAACCGTGTTGGCAATATCGCCGTACTGATGCGTCCAGTCGGCAGAGCCAGGAAGCTTTCCGGTACGTCGAATCATTACGCTGTGATCTGTGATCGTTACTTCCGCCTGTTCAAGACCCAGACCCTGCACGCGTTCCGCCAGTCGATCTTTGTTGTTGTCTGCGATCAGGTGCATCACGCCACCGTACGGACGCACACCTCTGTACAATTCCGCAATCAGACCGTCGTCAGCAGAAGAGGTCAGCTCGTGTCCGGCGAATACCACGTTCGCCGTATACTTAGGAGCCCGAAATAACGCAGCAGGTGAACAGTGTGCCGTTGTGCTTCCATACAGGCCTGCGCCATCAAGTAAATGTCGCAGATGATCAATTTTTTCCGCGTCAGGATCAATAATTGCCAGTTGTGTGAACGGTGAGTGTGCTGCAAGAGCGTGAATCAGAGATTCGTCGGAGATTCCGTACCAGTATGCATAGCCTTCAGCGTCCGCATGGTCCATGAGACCGGAAACTACATGTACCGCATCCGGTCGTGTTTCCATCACAGTGAATTGTTCGGTTTGTGGCTCGATCGTGTTTTTGCTGTCCTCACCGAAAGCCAGGAGTGCCCCCTGAATTGTTACAGCGAACAGCTTTCCGTCACCGGCCAGTAAACGTTCAATTTGTCCCTGGACCGGAATCGAGTCTGTAATGAATGCCGGGCGTTTCCCGTTCGGCAGACGAATGACTGTGATCGATTCTTTGCCTGCTGCGTACAGTTGCCTGCCGACCGCAATCATGTCCCCTCGTCCGTCAGCTTCGATTTCCCAGATGACCTGATCGTTTTGGTCATAGGCGCGAATCACCGGACGTCCGTCTGTGGATTCCGCCGAGTACACGATTCCGTCCAGCAAGACAGGTTCGTTGGGTGTGAAATCTGTCTTCAGACCGGTATTCAGGTCGAAGGCTCGTGTTCCTTTCTGTCGGGTGTGAACGTAAAACCGCTGATTGTCGGCCACAACGAATGATCCGCCGGTCCCCTTGCCCCCGGCGTTGATTTCAAAATACTTCAATCGTCCGTCACTGCGCTGAAGGACCGCCGGAACCGATCGGCCGCCAGGTACCACCAGAAACTCGTCGGTTGCCACGAGCGCCCCCTGCGGTGCGACACCTGCGAACGAAGGAGCGCTGTGCGGCTGTTTGATGTACTGTGCTCCCGTACCGTCATTTACCCACTTCACTTCACCGTTTGCTGCATCCAGAGCGTAGATAAATGTTCCCATCATGGGCCAGATGCTGGCCGCAAAATAGACTGTTTGGTCATGGATGACCGGAGCGCCTCGTGCCGGCCATGCAGAAATGACACGACGGTTTCCAATCACCTTTTGTGGTCCCGGTGCTCCCTGGAATTTCCACACCATCGTTCCGGTTGCTGCTTCCACGCAGTACAGGCAGCCGTCGTCACTGCTGAAATAGATTTTTCCATCTCGTCCGGCCGCAGGAAAACGGACCGGACCGCCTGTGAAGAATGACCACAGTTCATCACCCGTATCTGCGTTGAATGCCGTCAGTTTGTCACGATCGTTGAAACCGACAAACAGTCGGCCATCCATCACAATTGGCTCAAAAACCCGGTCGTATGTCATCAAATCCAGGTTGAGTGGATCGTCCCACGCCTGAACGCGCGGTTCGAACCCGCGTGTCCATCTGAGATTCAGGTCCACCGGCAGAGTTCCAGCTGATGATCCCGTTCGAGCGGCGTTAGCACGCCACATTGGCCAGTCCTCAGCCGAAGCAGGGCAACTCAGGAATAGTCCGGCAAGCAAATATACGATGCCGCGTAACGGTTGATTCATTGAAGACGACCTTTGGGGAATGCCGGACCGACTGACTTTTGTCGCTGAAACTATTCCGGTTCTGACGAAATCAAGAAGACAAAAAACAAACACATTGAAGGCAACAGCGAGGTTATCGTGACAGGACGATTTGAACAATCCAGTAAACTTCCCGGACGAGCTGACCGGAATCTCACCGTCTGGTGATTACCCGATGTTTGCTTTGATGTTTCCGGAATTCCGGGGACGTGTTGTGAATCGATTTCCGCACTTTACGAATCCAACGATCGCAGACCGTCCCGGTAACGGGTGCGATTGGCTGAGGGACCTTTTTCTGACGGAAGGTAAAACGTTCTGTCACAGCCTGAGAAGTGTGCGGATCGGGAGTGGCTGACTGCCGACGGCAGTGGGTGCATGGCGAACAAACATTGTCCTGTCCGGACGACGCGGCTCAGTCGATATAAAGAAACTCATTCGAGCACAGAAGCATGTGAACGAAATTTTCAAGGGATCGCCGGGACACCTCCGCAGAATTCAGGCCGGAGGATTCATAGAGTTGACTCAGATGTTGTAAGTGCTGTTCCGCGGCCCGGGTTTCAAGAACAGACGGTCTTCTGGCAAATGTAAGCCGGTAAGCCGTATTGATCTTGGTTGTCAGGTGCCCGTTGTTTTCGACAAGGGCCAGCACTCGGTCTGCCAGTCGGCTGGCGCTGACGGTCAGAAATCTGCTGTTGATCATGGTTAATGACTGCAGTGGAGTAGCCGAAGTCGAGCGTCGCACACAATTCACATCGATAACCGGATAATCAAACACCCTCAGAAAGGTCAGAGGATTCGAGCGACGTGCCAAAAGATAGATACTGCGTCTGGAACCGATGCCGCCGCTATCGTCCTGACTGACCGTCAGTAAACCATCGGATGTTGACTTCAGCATGACCGGCGGGCCTCCCATCGTGAAGTTCGCCTGACCGCTCACAGAAAGTACCGAATCACGCAGGATTTCGGCATCGAGACGTCGCAGATGCATTCGCCAGAGCAGACGGGCCTCCGGATCAATGGCCTGTGGATCGGGGGAGACCGTTTGTGGAGTCAGTCCGTTTTCACTGCGCGCGGTGAATGCCGTGTCAGGCGTTCGCGCCGAGGTCTGCCGGTACACTGTCGAGGTCATCATCAGTTTGTGTAACTGTTTGGCACTCCAGCCCTGACGCATGAATTCCACGGCCAGCCAGTCCAGAAGCTCCGGGTGAGTGGGACGTGATCCGGTGGTTCCGAAATTACCCGGCGTATCGACAATGCCCTTTCCAAAGTGGTGTTGCCACAGTCGATTGACAATTACCCGCGCCGTTAACGGGTGATCGGGACTGGTCAGCCATTCCGCAAAGGCCAGTCGCAGTCCTGTGGTGTCACCCACTGCGGCGGATGAGCCCACCGCATCGGAACTGCCGGGGGCGCTCAGCACGGTGAGAAATCCGGGACTGACTTTTGGACCGGCAAAATCCACGTCACCGCGGTGCAGCAGTCGGATGACCGGAGCTTCTCCCACATCCCACAGGGCCTGAAGTTTGTCCATCTGCAACGTAGACAGAACATTCCGGACAGTCAGGATCTGTGTCCTCAAACGAACGCAGGCAGCCTGATCCGCCTCATTCAGTGCTGAATCAATTTCTGTTTCAGTGACGTCTAGTTTCTTTTCATACCTGTCGACAATGTCCTTCTGCAGCTGACTTCGTTTTTCTTCGGGCGTTTGCAGGGCGACTTTTACATTTGCCCGTTCGGACTCCGGAACCTGTTTGAGTTTTCTGTCCAGAATGCGATTTCGATAAGGGGCACGAAGTTCACTGAACTGTTGCTCAAGTTTGTCGAGTGTTGCCGTGTGTTCCGATTGCTGATGTTCGATTTCGATTTGTCGGGACTTCGGTACTCCGTACAGATGCCGGTGTTTCGGTGGTAACCAGTCAGACGGATTGTATGCCGACGTGAACAAAGACAGAAATCGGTAGTAGTCTGTCTGAGGAATGGGGTCGAATTTGTGGCTGTGGCACCGTGCGCACGCCAGAGTCATCCCCAGCGTGCTTGTTGACACTCTGTCCATGAGCATGAACAGTGCCTCATATCGATCGAACGGCAAATTGGAGATATCCTCGTCGGTCGCATCCAGTACGTTTCGCAGGTAACCGGTTGCCGTAAGCAGTTCGATGATTTCGGGGCTGTATTTTTCTGCATTTCGCCAGTCAACCATTTCGTCTCCGGCGATCTGCTCAGCGAGGAATCGGTCCCAGGGAGTGTCTTGATTCGTGGCCGCGATGACATAGTCGCGATATCTCCAGTAGCCTTCAGACAACACGGGCTTGTGCGGATCGAAGTCCTTGTCTGAAGTATCTACATAACCAACTGCATCCAGCCAGTGCCGTCCCCAGCGTTCACCATAGTGTGGAGACGCAAGCAGTCGGTCAATCAGTCGTTCATATGCACCGGGCCCATCGTCGTCGAGAAATTGCTGAGCCTGTGCCGGTGTGGGCGGCAGCCCCGTCAGATCGAAATAGGCCCGTCGCAGCAGAGTGTGTTTTGACGCCTCCGGTGAGAACGTCAGACCATGTCGTTCCAGATCTGACAGAATAAACTGATCAATCGGCGTGCGAATTCTGTCTGTCCCCTCGACCTGTGGCAGTGGGAGAGCAACAGGTTGCTGAAAGGCCCAGAACTGACGGTCATCATCCGAAACTACTGAAGAATCCGGCGACTCAGTCGGCTGGTGCGTTACCTCCACGAAGTCTGCAAAGTTTCCACGATCGATCCATCGAGTGATGGACAGAATCTCGGCTGGTGTCAGAGGATCTTCCAGATCAGGTGGTGGCATCATTCGGCTGGAGATTTTGCGAATCAGCACACTCTTGTCAGAAAAACCTTCCACGATCACCGGGCCGCTTTTGCTGCCGCGGACCAGGGCCTCCAGACTGCCCAGATCCAATCCGGAGTCGGGATCTTCCGCTCCATGACATGTCACGCAGTGATCGGTCAGGATTGGCTGGATTTCTTTTTCGAAGCGTGTGAACTGTTCCTGAACTTCCGTAGGCAGCTCATTCGGTTCGCTTGAGGGAGCACCTGCTTCAATCCAGCGGCGAATCGTATCAATTTCAGCATCCGACAGCCTTAGCTCGAAAAGTTCCAGCGGCATCTCACGAGTCGAAACTTTCTTCCACAGCAGGCTTTTCTCCAAAGAGCCTTTCACAACAACCGGGCCATTCTGACTGCCACGCATCGTCAGGCGGGCCGAACGCAGATCAAGACCCAGCTGTGGAGAACTTTTTCCGTGGCAGTTAAAGCAGTAGCGGGTGAAGATCGGCAGAACATCGGCTTCAAAGACCGGGACCTCCGCGGTCACCGTCGATGCGGTCGCGGCAGCAGTCACCAAACTCAAAATTCTTAGATATTTCGTCATCGGCCCGGCTATCCGTCAACAACACGATTGGTCAGCAGATCACCAGCGACTTTCGCACCGGTTACCGTCACGTCTGAAGGAGTTTCAAGACGCCCGCTTTGGGGATACTGTACCCGCTTGTGGTCCAGCCCCAGTTGGTGACACACGGTGGCGATCACATCGGGAACACTGACCCGGTTGACCACGCTCTTGTAACCAAACTCGTCTGTTTCACCGTAAATCAGTCCCGCTTTGAATCCTCCACCGGCAAACCACACCGTAAAAGCGTTACGGTTATGGTCCCGACCTAACCCGTTTTGTGTTGTTGGAAGCCGGCCGAATTCACCGGCCCACATGACAATCGTGCTGTCCAGCAGACCACGGGCCTTGAGATCCTTGACCAGTGCCGTCGACCCGATATCAGTTTCCAGGGCGATATCATCCATTCCTTTGCGGATGTCACGGTGATGATCCCATGGTTGCAGAGGCTTGGTCATCACCTGCACAAACCGCACCCCCGATTCCACCAGACGGCGAGCCATCAAACAACGTTTACCGTATTTCGCAGTGACCGGATTGTCGAGACCGTAGAGTTTCTTCGTTGCATTTGTTTCACTGGAAAGATCAAGGACTTTCGGTGCTTCGAGTTGCATCCGGGCGGCCAGTTCAAAGTTTTCGATCCGTGCGTCAAGCTCTGATTCGCCCGGTCGATCACGATGGTGTGCCTGATTCAGTTTTGCCAGGAAATCCAGGTTTGCTCGCTGAGCTCCCCGCGGGAGAGAAGTCGCGGGATTCAAGTGGTGAACAGGGACTCCGCGGGTACTGAACTCAACGCCCTGATACAAAGCGGGCAGAAAGGCATTCGACCAAAGTTGTTTTCCCCCAACTGCGTAGCCATCCGGATCCCGAAGTACCACGTAGGCCGGGAGATTCCTGTTCTCGCTGCCCAGTGCATAGCTGATCCAGGCTCCCATTACCGGTCTTCCTGGAAAGATCTTGCACGTCAGCAGCATGTTGAGCCCTTCCAGATGATTGTTGTGCTCGGTATGCATCGAACGCACAAAGCACAGATCATCAACGATGGTGCTCAAATGGGGTAATGCTTCGGAAACGTCCATGCCGCATTCACCGTATTTTCCAAATTTGAGCGGGGACGGCAGCAGACTATTGACATTATTTGGCTGGTGAATTTCCACTCCGTCCGGATGTGGCTTGCCGGCCAATTGTGAGAGTTGGGGCTTCGGATCAAACAGATCCATCTGGCTTGGGCCCCCACTTTGAACCAGCTGGATAACGGCTTTGACGTTGCTGGGAAAATGAGTTCTGCGAACCTGAAGATCATTGTGTATCGTGACCTCAGATTCGGACAATGCCTCCGCGCCCAATAAATCAGCAACGGCGATCTGACCAAGACCAAAACCTGAAAGCCCGAGAATTTCCCGACGACTGAGTTGTATCATGTGACCGTCATACCTGTCGCGCACATCAAAACACGAAACCGGAGTGTCATTTCTGTGGCCTGCCCGATTCATAAGCATAATCGCTGTCGCCGCATGATCCAGGAACAGATCAGTTTAAATCAGTCAGCCACAGAACAGCCGTTCCGCAGATTATACTCTGGTTTTGGCAAAGATCACGCCGTATCAGCATCGGTTCCAGTCTCCCTCCCTGAATCCGTTAACCGAAATATTATGTCGAAAACGTTTTGACCCTCATTTCTTCGAAGTTTCAATTGACGAATTTGACGATCCGGATTGTCGAGATTGCGATTTCCTGCGCGGAGGCAGGAATCGATCGTATCTGCAATCGTCGCTGTGCGGCCGTGGTGAAGTTAGGTGCCGATCAAAGCACGTGAGGTCTGGTATTAGTTGAAGTAAGCAGCGAAGGAAACCGCCCGGGCGGAAGTCGAACAGCACGCGTGTGAACTGAACATCGCTCTGAGAGACCAGCAGTCACGGAGCCATTCCACTGCAGTATCCGGGGAAGCAGAAGAAGTATGAACGTGATGACGTTCGGGGAGTCACTTCCATTCACCGCAGCCGTAAAGTCAGCAGTACGACCGCAAAAAATAAACAGCCCGTTACCGTGACGCATTCCGCCACCAATTGATTGATGACCAGAGCGTTCAGACGAGTTCCTGCATCACGCCGTAACGGTCGTTGTCGACCAGATACTGTGGCCGGCCCTGAAGATCATTGAGCGTCAAATGTCGTACATCAACGCCCATGTTGTGGTACATCGTGGCAAAGACATCCTGAAAGTGAACGGGTCGTTCCGTTGCATATTCTCCCAGCCGGTTTGTAGCACCGATGACCTGTCCGGTTCGCATACCGCCGCCAGCCATCAGAGCACAGCTGACTCGGGGCCAGTGGTCCCGACCGCCTCTTTCGTTGATCTTCGGCGTTCGACCAAATTCACCCCACACCACTACCGTCACGTCATCAAGCATGTCGCGACGTTCGAGATCCTCGATCAATGCGGTGACGCCCTGATCGAGCATTGGGAAATCCTGGCGAGCCCGGGTGAAATTGCCGCCGTGCCAGTCCCAGCGGCTGAACGCCAGTGTCACGCAGCGCACGCCGGACTGAATCAGTCGACGCGCCACCAGAAAATGGTCAAGCAGCTTCTGGGCGCCATCTTTCTGTTTGGCAGGCGTGCCGCGACCGTAGCGGTCGCGGAGCTTCGTGTCCTCACGTTCCACATCCAGTGCTTCGGCAAGCTTGCTTGAAGTCAGGATTCCCAGAGCCTGTTCATTGAAAGCATCGATCCCTTCCATCTTACGGCTGGCGTCAGCCTCCCGACGAAAGCGGTCGAGTGACGTCAAAACACTTTGGCGGTCTCGCAGACGGTCAAGCGTGACACCGTTTAGTGTCATATTCTCTCGCGATTCAGCATTCGGTTTGAACGGCGCGTGTGCCACACCCAGGAATCCTGGATGTCCGGGATCACCCCACCTTTTGAAATTCGTCGGAGCGCAAAGACCGACGAATGGTGGCACAGACGGGAGTACCGGACCTTGTGTCTTCGACAACACGCTGCCGATTGCCGGCCACCCTCCTGACGGTTGCTGGGGACCGCGGTTACTGCGACCCGTCTGACACTGAAATGCCGCATGCCCCACCGCAGCACCCACGATGGAACGAATGAACACGAATTTGTCGGCGATGCCGGCAAGCAGTGGGAATTCTTCGCAAATCTCAATTCCCGGAACACTTGTAGCGATCGGCTGAAACGGGCCGCGTATCTCCTTAGGCGCTTCAACCTTCAGATCCCACATGTCCTGATGAGGTGGGCCGCCCGGCAAAAAAATATTGATGATCCCTTTATGGCTGGAGCGAATCTCCGATGCTGCTTCTGCCCGCAGAATCTGTGGAAGACTCATGCCTCCCAGCGCTAAACCACCGATCTGTAAGAACGCACGTCTGGGGACACCGTCGCAAAATCGTTCCGTCCTGTCGCCGAGAATTGTTAACATGGCCGAGGACCCCATTTGAAATGAGTTTTCGATGTAACACCGGGAAACTGATCATCGCCCCGTCTCCGCAGAAGCATGTCCTGTCAGCTGACGGCTGTCACAGCATGCAGTGGTTGCTCTTGCGTGAGTTATTTCCCACCGTAAGACCCGTAACCGAACCCAAAATCCAATATCAACGATCTGTAGTTTAATCGACCACTGATGGTCAGGAAACCATTTATAAAGTAGGCTCACAGCACAGGATACGCAGACGGACTTGACAGAACAAGACGCAACAGTTCCAGAGGTCCCCAAAGTGTGTCAGGGCGTTTAATATACTGACGTTTACCGTGTTGTGAAGTTTGTTAAGCATTAACAGGAGTCGTCATGAGTTTGCAGGGAAAAACAGCACTGGTTACCGGAGCCGGACGCGGGATTGGTAAAGGAATTGCGATAGAACTGGCACGGAGAGGCGCAGACCTTGTGATCAATGACCGTCCGGACGGACAGGATCTGGCCGACACTCTTCAGGAAATTCGGGACCTGTGTCCGTCTGCAACTGCCATCGAGGCGAATGTCTTTGAGCGATCGGAGTGTGAGCGACTTGTGTCGGCAGCGGTCGAAGCCAGGGGACGGATTGACATCCTGGTCAGTAATCCTGCAAACATTCTGTGGTGTGAATATCTGAAATTCGATCCCGATGACTTCGAGCGGGTTATCGCCGGCACACTCATTGGTGGTTTTCATCTTAGTCAGGTGGTCTCTCGACATATGGTCGAACGCGGCGGCGGCGGAAAAATTTTGTTCATTTCAAGTGTCCACGCCGAAATGCCCTACACGCCCTGTGTTGCATACAATGCTGCCAAGGCGGGTCTGAATCACATGGCGCGCACCATTGCCCTCGAACTGGCCCCGCATCACATCAATGTCAACTGTATTGAACCGGGGTGGATCGATACACCTGGCGAACAGGAGACATTCGGTGAAGACCGACTCCGGGAAGAAGGAGCCAAGCTTCCCTGGGGACGACTTGGGCAGCCGTCGGATATCGGAAAAGCGGCCGCTTTTCTTGTTTCCGATGAGGCCGAATATGTGACTGCCGAAATGTTACGTGTCGACGGTGCGTTCCTGTTCAAAGATGCAAAAGAAGAGGTGTAAGGCTTATACCTGGACTCAACGTCCGGGTACGTTCGTTTGGTCGACCGTGGTGATGTGTACCGCAGAATGATCACGGTGATTGTGGGATATCGCCGGTTGCTGCAATGGCATCCCGCGCACGAAAAACCTGAATCAGGACTGTTTATTCGTCGACTGGCGGAAATCAAAAATTCCAACAGTCAGTCAGATGGTTTCGGAGGGACACCAAGGCTTTTGCCGCCGTCGATGGCGATGCTGGTCCCGGTCACCATCAGTGCGGCATCGCTCGCTAAGTAAAGTACCGCAGCTGCAATTTCATCGACATGAATCATACGACCTGCTGCCCGAGCGATAGGGCTGGCAGCGACAGTCGCCTGGTAGGCAGCAGCCGGATCACCGGTTTCCCGGAGTCCCTGGTCCATCATAACGGTTTCGCCCACCGGGCCGGGGCAAACAGCGTTGACTCGTATTTGATCGGGGCTGTGGCATAAGGCCAGGCTGCGCGTCAGCGCAATCAATGCACCTTTGCTGGTTGAATATACGGGGTCGTGAGCGCGTGGCAGCAGCCCTGCATTGCTCGATATGTTAATGATCGACCCGCCGCCACTCATGTGGTTCATGGCATGCTTGCTGCAAAGAAATGGCCCTTTCACATTAACACCCATGCAAAAATCCCAGTCTTCTTCGCTGACATCAGGGACTTGTTTGACCATGCCGACACCTGCATTGTTGACAAGGATGTCAATTTTTCCTGAATGAGTCGCTGCCAGGGCGATTAAACGAATGACGTCCTGTTCAGTAGTCACGTCACAGTTTGTCGTTGTGACGTTAAGGTCTGTGAACGTTGTACCGTCGTCAGTCGAAGCTGCAATATCACCCCCAAAGACTTTCGCACCGTGGTTCGCCAGCATAATGGCAACGGCACGGCCAATACCGGAGGTTGTACCTGTTACCACAGCTGTCTTACCGCTCAGTGAGTTTGTGTTCATGGTGAGAATGCTTCAGGGCTATTTGGAAGACAATGTCGGACTGCCGTCACCGTCCGCGGATACAGGTACTGAGACCAAATCGGTCGTATGCTGATGATAATTTTGGCTGTATGCCGGAATGCATCAAACCTGGTGATGATGGCAGAATGCCGATTTGTTCTAGCAGATGGAAATCCGGCTCGCTATCGGTCGGCCGGCGATCAGGCGGGCATCGAGTGTCTGATTCAGTACATGACGGGTTCCCCGTTCAGTGGGTTTCGTCTAATGGAAGGTCAGCGACAGCGGGTCGGTCATCCACTGAACAGACGGCCATCATGCCATTGGCTTTGTCGCACCTGGAGCGTACCCATGTCGATTGGTAGTCAACATTATTCAGTAACCTGTGAACGAGCTGATACCGGATTCGTTGTCTGTTCATACCTACTCCATGGTTCCGCTGCGATCAACCACCAGTCTGATACCAGGCAGTTGTAGGTTTCAATTGAAGATCTTGTTTTGTGCTCATTTCACGGCCGGTTTTACTTCTACCGTGTTCTGTTCCGATACAAGCTGTTCGACCATACTCAAGATTGTTTGACCTGTCTGCCTGGCTTTGCCAACTGGTTGCTCCTCTGACCGTATTGGGTGTCGCATTCGAATCAACGTTAGTGCTTCATTCAAATAGCTACCGGCCGTATGTCCGGGACCACGTAAACCTCATCGTCCCTGATGGTAAGTTGTTTGCAGCCATTTCAGATCGGGCTCATCGTCCGCGATTGCTTTCGGGGATTGTGTCTGGCGTGACTGTAGGTTTCTGCAAAACGCGGCAATGCTGTTTGACATGTTTCGCCGCCTCTTACTGCTTCGGAGTTCTCCTCATTTCCTGGTCTGCCTGATGGTGCAGTCACGACATACAGGCTGAATTAATCCATCGAAAGAGGTTTGATATAGAGGGGGACGTCGGCTATTTTGAAGGAGCCAGGGAGATTGAAAGCGTTGTCAGATATGAGTTTGTACTCTGTCACCACTCAAAAGTCGGACCTAAACACGGCTCAGGAGATTCCTGTGAAAAAGTTCGTTTTTGCAAACATGGCCACCGTGCTGCTGCTGGCAGTAGGGATCGCTTTAGGGGCGGACAAGAATCAATCCCTGGAAATGCGATCGCTGTCCGCCGATTACGCAAAATGCCACGACGATATCTGCCTCAAACCAGGCGAACAGTCATATCAGAACATTCCGTGGCGTACGTCGATCCTGCAGGGCATGGTGGATGGCCAGAAAAGTGACAAGCCGATCATGATCCTCCTGATGAACGGACATCCGCTGGGCTGCACCTGAGGCAACGGCGTTTCCACCAGACAGTTTGTCTGGACAGACCCCGCGGTACAGGAATTGTCCCAGATGGTTGTCCCCGCAGCCGACAGGATTGAGCACTCGGGTAAGTGGGGTAAGTGGCTGCAGAACGGAACGGATTTTGTAAGTCGCTTCGCCCAAAACATGATCAAGCAGTGCAAGGATGCGGCTGGCTATCAAGGCGTCTTTGTGGTGACGCCCAGCGGTCTGCTGCTGGCTGGATCTCATGCGGCGATCCACGACGCGCGGACAGTCGAAAAGCATCTGCGACAGGGATTGGAAAAATGGGAAAATCTTTCAAAAGCCGAGCGTCTCATGACCATGGAGGTGTTTGCCAGGACTGTGAGCGAGCTGGGCAATGTTGAACACACAAGCCAGTATCCTCGAGACGGCCTCGCGCTAAGTGTGATTGCCCGTGACCTGTCCCAAACCAGCAAGCTTCCCAACAGGAACGCGTACAACCTGGATTATGCGTGGTTCCGAAAAGAAGAGGCACGTGCGTTCGTTCCAGTTCAGCCAGTCCGAGGCGCCAGGCAGGAAGTTCCTCGCGACCTGGTGGAAAGGCTGGCTCGGTTCCACATTATTGATCTTGTCCGAGGCAACACGGAATCCTATCCAAAAGAGGCAGTGGAGCATGCAGAGCTGTCGACGGAGGTGATCGATGTAAAAGCAGATCTCATCTCGTTGCATTTCAGGGGCCGAACGCGAACGTCGGAAGCCCAGGCTGAAGCAAAATCGAACGCCAAGGCGTCTGGCACTTCCGAACCTGAAACCCGGGGTGTCGATGCCAGGCTCGAGGGGCAGGCCGTTTTCGATTTAAAGGCCGAGAAATTTGTCTCGTTTAACCTGGTCGCGGTGTGCAGTCGATGGGGCGTGAATCCTTCTCGCCGTCTTCATGGACGGGATTTCGGTCCGGCGCCGATGGGGGTTGTTCTTGAGTTGGCCGGAGCCAGCGCCGCTGAGCAAGTCCCTCCCCAGTTCGTTAAATCCTACGGATGGAAAACGTTAGATTTCACCATTCCGGAAATCAACGATGTGAGCCCCGATTATTTCACTCGCAATTTGAAAATTGACAATTGAAGTGCAGGTTCGGATACAGAATCGCCCTCTGAGATCTGCTCATGTCGCGTCAGAGCCAAAGGCCGATGCAGATGAACCGGACCTGGATGTGATGTTCTGCAGTGGCTGTACGACAGAACAACGGCTGGAGCGACCGGGGGCTGCTGTCGACCTCAACGAACAGAGGCAGATTAATCTTGTCGACCTCAGTAACACCAAAATTCCCCGCACGGGGCTGCGGGATCGTGAAGGGCCGGACACGTTAGAATGACGAGTTTCGACTGCGGAGAAACTGCGTCCGGAGCCACTTAACCCAGCGTCGCGATCTCTTCTCTTCGATGTGAACGGGCTCTGCGAGTTCGGGCAAAATCGGACGTTCGGAAGGCCAGGACCGTGGAGCTTCTTGCCAAACATGCTCCAACATACTCTGCAACCATTGTAAATAATCTTCAGTGGAGAATCGTTCAACAATCGCATCAAACGCCCCTGCTCCCGCGGACTCCAGCTTAGGGCGATCTCGGTCGAGCATTTTCAGAATTCGGACCATCTCTGCCGTATTTCCAACTTCGGCAAGAAAGCCGTTAAGACCGGGCTGGATGAGCCTTGCCATTCCACTGACATTGGTCACCACCGGCACACAACCATTGGCCATGGCTTCCAGCATTGAGATCGAAGTACCTTCGTAGTCTGAAACCAAAATCAATATGTCCGACGACAGCCATAATTTTGGCATCTCGTCGATACCTACCGCGCCTACCAGCTTTATCTGTCGACGAACGCGTTCTTCGAGTGCACCGACTCTGTTGACCAGGCTCTCTTTGTCGGGTCCGTCTCCCACAATCCGCAGACAAAACTGTACACCCTCTTTGGTCAAAGCCTCAGCAAGACGGACCAGATCAGTCACGCGTTTTTGCAGTTCGATGATTCTTCCCGCGTATATCAACTGGAGCGGGACATCCTGCCGGGAGTAACTGCGTTGCAAACCGCGATCCACATTCACCGCATAGGGGCGAATGAGGATGTCCTTTTCCCGATGAGGCATTCTGTTTGCAAGCTTCGCTGCAATCTCATCACTCACTGCCACAAAACGGTGAATCAGCGGCTCATAATAGTACAGCAGCTCATAGTAATAATTTTCATCAGAATGAGCGTAGCCGATGACTCGAAGGGATTCGGGATCCTCCTGCGATATCAGGGAACAGGTTGCATAAGCGCCACGACTCCAGTTAGGAATCACTGTGCCGGGCAAAGCCCGACGGTAATCCTTAGTGAACTGCCTGATGTCGCGTAAATCCAGGTTCGGGCCATTGGGAAGAGTCGAATGTTGACATCGAACTACCTGCATGTCCGATGGAAGTCTCGTTGACATCTGGACACCGTAATCCGGATGTTTGATCACAGCAACGTTTTCCCCGGACTCGTTCAGTCGTCGGCAAATATCCATAGACCAGGTCATGACTCCACTGAGGCACATGCCGTCCGGAAAGACAAAAACGGGTTTCATGACTTCTCCTCCGTCATTCACTGCTTCGGGGCGGCACGTTTCACAAAATCTACAGTCGTGGAGTATGCCATCGCATTTTACCACAGTCGGGATTTCATTGTTCTTCACCTTTCTGCCATGATCAACTGACTGAACGGGCCGCGGCGCTGGCTGACATATAACACTCTATTAAACAAATGACGGGATGATGGTGACAAAATGGGACCGGTCGGATCACGCGGACGGTGCAGGGGCAGACGTCGCGGCAGGACCAGCCTCCGCAGGCTTTCCTGCAACAGGTCCGACGGCAGCCCAGATCAACAAGGCATAGCCGCACGCGTAAGGCAACGACACGATCAGGTTCCCCAGGAAGACGCGGGCACTAAAAGGAAGTCCGCCCTCGCCAAACTCCCCCTCAAGAACCGTATTGAGGATGAAGTCCTGCACGAAGAAAATCGTCACTTGCAGCAACAAAAACAAACTCAATCCAGCGCCGGCCAGAACGCAGCGCCGGCCTTCGGTGGAGTAACGAAACACACAGGCAACGAGTCCGGTTATCCAGACCAACAGCGAGGGGAAGGACCCCAACAGCGAAAATACGAACACTTCCAGCGTCATGAGCACAGTCCTCTGAGACTTCTTTGCACTCGGACAATCACCTCAGAACATGATACAGAAGCGTCTGCATATACAACACTCACCTTTTTCGGCGATGGTGAGCAAATGGGGACCTGCCGGAACTGCTGCTGACTGGTCAGCCCCAGCATACGCCTTTACTTTTTCTCCAGCACCAGAGACGTTCGTAAACCGTTCGTTTCAAAGGTAAGTCCAAAACTCGCAGACTTAATCGAGTCGATGGCGGACGACAGCCGCGAACCGGTATTGGGCGCTGCGGGACAGCCATAGGCGGTTGACCTCCACTATCTCGCTTTGTTCGTTCCGCTTGAGCTTAGCTCTCAAATTTGCCTATGCGGCAACATCCTTCTTTTCTTTACCGCAGCAAAACCCTAAGTTGCCTCATGTCTGTACTGAAGGGATCGGAGGGATCTATGCGAGCATTTCTGTTTGTCCTGACGCTCATGGTTGGTGGATGCAGCTCTGCGGAACAAAAGTCCGTACCCAACACGGAGACCGCTCAACCAGGCGATACAGCAGGCCGTACGGGGACAGACGCCATGACCGCTTCCGGTGCCGGCCCTGTAACGGAATCGGTGATCATCACCGAAACGGAGTACTATTCCACCGGCCCACAGCAGAGCCGTCCGCCGGATGGAAAACTCCCGGTCGGCACCAAGGTCCGCATCGTGAACGACGGCGGAAGTTACGTGCAGATTGAATCAGCGGATGGACTTCAGGGCTGGGTGTCTGCTGACACTGTCGGAACAGGGACGACCAGCGACTAGTTTCGGTGTTGCAGATAGTGCAGCAAATCAGCCACTTCCTGATCTGACATCTGGTCGAGCAGCCCCTCAGGCATCAGGGACTGACTAAGTTGCTGCCTGCTTTCGATGTCATCGAAATTCACCTGAAACGTTTCACCACGAGCGTCAGCATATGTCTGGACACTTCCGCGTTCGGTGATCAGCACACCCGTGCGGACCAGTCCGTCCGATGTCTGAATTAACCAGGGAGTGTGTCGCGGGGCAATTTCTCTGCTGGGCTTCATCACAGATTCCAGCAGTCTCTCGTCCGACATACCGAAAAGATTCGACAGATCAGGTCCGGCAATTCCGCCTCGTCCGTCTATCTGATGGCATCGGGCACACTTGCCGAATCGTGGATTATAAAAGATGAGTCGACCGCGTTCCGTATCAGCAGCCACCCGTCTTTGCTGAATTCCGTCGAGCCGGTTTGTTTGACGCGTGACTGTCCGTTGTGACTGACGAAATACGTCATTCGGATCCACCTCATGCTGACGCAACTGTTCCAGTTCGGCTTCACTGAATGCTGTATCAATCAGGGTTTGTCGGGCGACCGTCGAATATTCGTTGTCCTCACACACAATCTCCAGCAACAGCTGCCGCTGCTGCCTGTCGGTCGGATCCAGTGCAATAATGGCATCTTTTGCTGCACCACCAAAATCGTTTTTATTTCGGACGACATCCATCAGTATTTGTCTCGACTCCGGCGAGCCAAAATCTCTGAGCGTGGCGACCACTTCGCGAACCACAGCGGTGCTGGTGTGACTTAACAGATTCTGCTGCAGTTCCATGTTTAGTCCGGGATGGTCGCTGCTGAACGCGTCTCTGAGGTGTGCACTCTGCAGCTTTCGCAGAGCGATCACCAGCGTATCCGACCGGGTCTGTTTGTTACTCAAAATATCGCTTAACAACTCGGTTTCGCGCCGCTCGTATTCTGCACCGGGCCGATCACGAGCGACCATATCAATCGCCGCCAGATAAGACTCGAACAGGCGTCCTGTCATGGAACGCGAGTGAAGTTCACGCTCCAGTTGTGGCAGAAATTCCGAAAGTTTCTCTTCTCCAATCCACCGCAGAGCCACAAAGCGAACATTCGGATCTGTGTCCTTGAGTAACCGCCTGATCCGTGCCGCAGCTTCGGGACGCGAAGACAGCTTCCGCATGATCATTGCCAGACCCGTTCGGATGCGGGGATCTTTCGGCGGATCCATCTGCGTCAGGAATTCTGAATCTACTGTTTCCAGCAAAGCATGACGTGCCGCCTGCCGGAGAAACGGGTCCGGATCGGACAGAACCTCTGTCAGCACACGAGGCTTGATTTTTCCGCCGCTGCGTCGAATCAGGGAGGATTTCTCCAGTGCTGAGACAGCCGTCTGAATTGCCCTTGGAAAATCAATGCGTTCCGCAGAGAGCAGGTTCGCTGCCCGCTGCCTCGAAACAACGTCTGTCTGCCGGTACGGATAAGAAACAGGCGCAGAATGATTATCCGGTGTTTGACCACTCCTGCCGTCAAAGGTGATCTTCCAGATACGTCCGAACCCGTGCAGCTGGTACGAGCGTTTGCACCAGTCACTGAGATACATGGTTCCATCTGGAGCCGCTGCAATCCCGACCGGGCGAAAATCGATTCCTCCCTTGATGAGTGTCATACTGCGAGCCCGAAAAGAGGCTCCACTGGGGACCAGATCATATTTCTCAACAGCATGCAGTCCCCATGAGGTACACAACAGGCTGCTGGTCTGCGGATCAGGACTGACTCGGTCATAGCGCAGAAGACCGCTGGGTGCTTCTCCCGTACCGGAAATCATTCCCAGGGTCCCTGGTAATTCGCCGAACCAGGCGGTGAACGGATGGGTCCCCCGGCGACCATGCGAAAAGCGATATCCGTAATCTCCACCTTCAACAATGTGCAGCAACCGACAGGGTGGTCGCCAGTCCGGATCATTGTCGATGGCAATCAGGTTTCCGACCTTGTCAAAAGCAAGGCCGAACGGATTCCAGAATCCGGTGGCCACGGCGCGCAGTTTCGAACCATCCAACGCACAGGAAAACACATTGCCTCCCTCACCACCACCGGAGATTACCGTTCCATCCGAACCAACGAGCTTATAATCCAGACCCAGGTTCTCACCGAAACCGAAGTACAGTCTGTTGTTCTGAAACGCGAGTCCCGACAGTCCGTTGTGCGGATAATTGCCATTGGTCTGAAGATCGATCACCAGTGTGTTCGAATCGGGCTTGTCATCGCCATTCTGATCGTGCAACCGGAAAATTTTTGCCCGTGTCGCCACATACAGTGATCCGTCGGCCGCAAATGCCATGTTCATTGTGGCCGATGAACCTTCAAAAAATGTGGTGATCCGATCCGCACGACCATCGGCGTTGGTGTCATCATAAATCCGGATGCGGTCTGTTTCAGGACCCGCATAGCCGTCAGGAGGAAAGTGAGTATGACTTTCAATGCAAAAGACACGGCCGCGCCGATCCACCGCGATTCCGGTCGGGGTCACGATCTCGGGTTCCTGCGCAAACAGCGTCATCGCCAACCGGCTGTCAAGAACCTGTGGCATGTCCACCTGAGCATCCAGCCGGCACAAAGAAAACATGAAAACAGCGCACACCAGCATTCGGTTGAACATGGAAAGAGACCTCGTATTCCCTGTACCAAACAACAGTGACATCAGCATATACGGTTTATAGTGCAATCTTTGCTCACCAGCGACGCCACAGGTGGCCAGTGTCGGGCCGGTGGCAGACACTCGAAATCAAGTTATAAAATAAGGCTTGGGTCTGAGTATTTTGGTCGCAGAGGCGGGTGAACATAGGTTTGCGCCTCGGACCGTCTGTCCTGGTCGAGTACAGAATTTGGCGTCCCAGGCTCCCTTTTCGTACACGTGCAGGAATATAATTATCAAACGCAACAACGCAGATCTCTTGGAATACAGCCACTCAGCTGTTCAACAATATTCTTTGGTAACCTTCAATAAAAATGGTGATCCTGTGGCCACATCTCAATGTCTGAAACGTCGTGTTCTCAAAGTGACGGTCGTGGTCGTCCTGTTCGGTCTGATGACGACGTTCCCGAATCCGAACGCCAACGCGCAAACGATTGAGGAAAAGTCGAACAAAAAGAGTGGGCAACTGACGGCTTTGTTTCTGGACCGTCGACACGTAGACCAAGGCAGATTAACACCGACCTACGATCGGGCGCGGGTGCCGAAAAGCGCCTATCCGGGTATCGCTCGATTGAAGAAAGACTGGAATATCATCGTGGACCTGTCCGGACACGGCATGAAGCGTCTGAAGATGCCCTTTGGTGTGCGGTTTACTGTTGAGAAACCGGTCAAGACCGAACCGTGGCTCCGCGCGGATCGCCCCTGGGAGAAGAATGTGGAGGCTTACCACACCGTCATTCATGAGGACGGCAAGTACCGTTGTTGGTACCGCGTCGCGCTGACCGATGCCGCCCGGGAGGCGTTCTTTCCACCGGACGGCGGAGTTAAACCGGTGGGTCATGTTTTGGCATACGCGGAAAGCGATGACGGCATGCATTGGACGAAACCGGGACTGGATGTGTACCGCTTTGACGACCAGCCGACCAATGTGATCACCCATTACTGCTGGGAAAGCTGTGTGTTCCGCGACGATTCGGCGCCGTCTTCAGAACGCTACAAGTGTTTTACTTTTGATATGCTGCCCGACATCGAAGGCAAGCCGCCGTTCGAACAGCGCGGACTCTACGGGTGCGTCTCCCCGGACGGCATTCACTGGACGCGCTTACCCGACCCGCTTCTGCCGTACTTTCATGACACGGCCAATATCGCGGCATGGGACCCGATCCTCAAAAAATACGTGGGTTATTTCCGCGGCCATCTTGATGGCCGAGCTATTTCTCGCAGCGAAACGGACGACTTTCGGAGTTGGCCACCTGCCGAAGTATTCCTCGCGGGGGGGCCGCAGGACTCTCCGGCTGACGATTATTATACGAACGGTTTCACGTTCTACCCCGACGACCCGTCGCTGTGTTTCCTGTTCCCGGGTATCTATCACCACAGCACGGATGAAGTGGATGTGCGCATGGCCGTCAGCCGCAATAATCGCACGTGGAACTGGATGACGCACGATACGATCATCGAGCTGGGGGCGCCGGGCGAGTGGGACAGCGGTGTCATTTACGCTGCACCCAACATGGTCCACCTGCCGGACGGTCGCCTGGCTTTACCGTACGCCGGAGCAAGGAAGACGCATAATGAAGACCATGAGAGTCTCTACGAAAGCGGCTGGATTTATCATTACGATTTGGGCTGGGCAACCTGGGAGGACGGACGGCTGGCTGGTCTGGAGGCCGCCGAGCGGGGCGAATTCTGGAGTCGGTCACTTGGAACGTTCGACGGAACACAAATCGCGATCAACGCGCGGACACCGCGGAACGGAATGGTCGAGGTCGCGCTGCACGAACCCTACGGCAGGGGCACCAAGGTGTTACCCGGTTATAACTTCGATGATTGCATTCCCTTCAACGGCGATGCAATCTGGGAGCCACTCAAGTGGAAAGACGGTGCAGATCTCACCAAGCTTCGCGGGAAGGATCTGATTCTGCACTTTCGTTTGACTGACGCCAAGGTATTTGGAATTCGATTCATCGAATGAATGCCATAAGAAGCAACGACAGAACAGCAAATGCCCCCGGAGTTGGAAAAACTGGGGCCAACATCCAGGTCAAAGAATCGGGCAGGAATGTTACAGTCGACCTCCGGTGTACCTCAATCATTGAGGCAGAGTTCCTACGTCTGAAGCAACTTCGCGAAGAGATCGACGAGCACATATCCGATGTCGATTTGTATTCGCCACTGAACCCGGAATAAACAGCCTCGCAGTTTCCAGTTCGACACGCCGTACCCGCCAGGAGTGAAAAGATGACAAGGTTTTGTCTGAAGTGCCCTTTCAGACTTCAGCTGATGCTACTGATGGTGTTGCCAGTAACCGGGTGCGGACAGGATCTTGCTGCTCTCAAAAAAATGGGGGCATCGGTTTTTACAGATGACGAAGGCCGTGTCGAAAAAATTAACCTGAACAAAACCGATATCACCGACTCAGGGGGTCAATACCTGAGGCAACTGAACAGTCTTAAGGAACTGGAACTCAGTAACACCCAAATCACAGATGCCGGCCTGGAGCATTTGAAAACATTGACCAATCTGGAGTTGCTTTACCTGCAGAAGACACAAATCACGGGTGCCGGGTTTGTACATCTGAAGGGGTTAACTAATCTTAAGGAACTTAACCTTATGCAGGCCGGCAAAGTTACCGACGCCGGATTGGTCCATCTGAGGGAACTGACGAATCTTGTGAGGATTAACCTGATGAGCACGGCAGTCACGGACGCCGGACTGAAACATTTGGGGGAACTGACAAGTCTTGAAAAACTTGACCTTTGGCGGTTGCGACAGGTGACCGATGCCGGGATGGAGCACCTGACGGGACTGACGAGTCTTAAGGAGCTTAACCTCAGGGACACTCAGGTCACCGATGCGGGAGTCGCCAAACTCCAGGCGGCATTGCCGAATTGTCAGATCAGTCAGTGACCGCCCTACCAGACCTGCCCAGGAATCTTTCCCCACACAGGTGAAAGAAATTCGGATTCAGCATCGCAATAGTTGCGTCGCATCAGCCATCACTTACTTGACCAACCCTCATGAAAACGCCCGTGTTCATTTTGCTGTTATTGTTCTTAACGGTCTCGCTGGTGCGAGGTGACGATTCCGTTTTGCCGTGGTACGTGAATCGACCTATCGTCACCGTGCAAAAAGAGGTCTACAAAAAATATCCGCGAAAAGGAGCAGGGGCGCTCGTTTCCGTCCGCTACGTGGGTCCCCACCTCGAACGGTTGGAAACCCACAGTGTTGAATTTCGCGATGATGTCTACAGTGAGCGCTTCACTCGCTTCTCCTCCGATAACGGTAAAACCTGGAGTCCCTCGCGTCCGCTGGCATCCTCCGACGTTTATTACAAAGGCAAAGAACTCAGAGAAACAGGCGGGGCCGGATTTTACGACAGGAAAACCGGCCTGCTCGTTGGGGTCTGGCTGAGACAGATTGCCATCAATGGCCTTTACAACTGCTTCACCTATTCGCGATTCTCCCGCGATTTCGGACAAACCTGGTCGATGCCCGTCCAACTTCGTTACGAAGCTGGCACGGATTTCAATCCCGACGACCCTCACAACGCCAGGTTCCTCCGTTCCAACCAGGCCTATTTCGGCAACAACATCATCCGCCATTCCAACGGCACGCTCATTCACGTCGTGGCTCATGCCAACGCCCCGGGCGACAAAGGCAATGCCAGCCGCGCGTGGAAAATGGGATCGGTTGTGTTCATCGGACGATGGAACCCGGGCGAGAACAACTATGTGTGGACGCCCGGGGCCCGTATCGAAATTTCGCCGCTGCACTCCGCCCGAGGGCTGATGGAACCCGCCGTCGCCGAACTGAAAGATGGCCGTCTGTTAATTGTGTGGCGAGGCTCGACTCATGGCTGGACGGGTGAAAAAGCAACCCTGCCCGGTCGAAAATTCTTCAGCGTTTCGTCCGACGGCGGAAAAACGCTGAGCCCTCCCCGCGAATGGAAATACGACGACGGCACCAGCTTTTATTCCCCGTCCTCGATCCACCGCATGATTCGCCACAGTCAAACGGGAAAACTGTATTGGGTCGGCAATATTTGCGGTACACCGCCCCGGGGCAACTCACCTCGTTATCCCCTGGTCATTGGTGAAATCGACGAGACCAAAGCGGCGCTCAAAAAGACAACCCTCACAGCCATCGATGACCGGCGTCCCGATCAACCCAAAAATATACAGTTGTCGAACTTTTCGCTGCTGGAAGACCGCGAAAAACATCACCTGGAACTCTACCTCAGCATTCTGGGCGAATACCCTGACAGCGTTTACACATCCAACAGTTACAAATACAAGGTACTGCTGAACGAGCTGACAACAGACGCCAGCAACGATTGAAATTTCGGACGAGGAACTTACCGCAACTTCAATCGAAGACCGGGACCTCCCTCTCACTGGCCACGAGTTGACTTTGAGCTAATGCACGGGCTTTCAGATTATTAATGGCGACTTAATTTTCCCCTGTGGTATTAGGGTGCCACGCGTATCGCTGCATGGCACCGCTTCGCTACAATGGCATCATGGTAGATCTTTCCGTTCTCGACCTAGCCTATATCGGTGAAGGCTTCACCCCGGCCGATGCGCTGGCCAATGCCCTCGATCTGGCCCGGCACGTCGAGTCCGCCGGCTTCAAACGTTTCTGGCTGGCCGAACACCACAATCTCGCAGGCATTGCCAGCGCTGCGACGGCGGTGTGCATCGGCCACGTTGCGGGGGGGACAACATCCATCCGTGTCGGGGCGGGTGGCATCATGTTGCCGAACCATTCCCCAATGGTGATTGCCGAGCAGTTTGGCACTCTGGCAACCCTGTATCCCGGGCGTATTGACCTGGGTATGGGCCGGGCGCCGGGGACGGACCAGCACACGCTGCGGGCGTTGCGCCGTGGTCCAGGCTCCTCCGAACACTTTCCGCAGGATGTGCTCGAACTGCAGGCCCTGCTCGGTCCACCGCAGGAAAACCAGGCAATTCACGCGATTCCCGGCGAGAATACCAATGTGCCGTTATGGATTCTCGGTTCGAGCCTGTTTGGCGCGCAGCTGGCTGCCGTACTGGGACTGCCCTATGCCTTTGCCTCGCACTTCGCTCCGCAAGCGTTGATGCAGGCAGTATCGATCTACCGGGAGAAATTCGAACCCTCGGCTCAGCTCGCCGAGCCTTATGTGATGGTCGGTTGCAACGTCATTGTCGCAGATACCGAGGATGAGGCGCGGCGTCTGTTCACCACGCCGCAGCAACAATCCACCCACATGGTGCGCGGCACGCGCGGTCTGCTGCCACCCCCGATTGATGATATCGAGAACTTCTGGTCGCCGATGGAGAAGAGCCAGGTTTCCTCTAAGCTGGCCTGTTCGTTCTACGGCTCGCCCGAGACCATCAAAGCCAAACTGGATCCACTGATCGAAGCCACCGGTGCTGATGAACTAATGGTCGCGGCGGCGATCTGGGACCACCACGCGCGGGTGCGCTCCTTCGAACTGCTGGCGAGCGCGATGGCGCACGCTCGTGGCCTCGCAACGGCCCTCTAACGCCTCGCCATTAACAGATCACTCAGGAGCTTCTTCAGATTGCTGGAGTTCATTGGGTCAATGTGCGAGATCGCGAAAGAGCCGTGTCTCTCATTCGTGAAACCATATGAACTACCAGTGCTCGCGAATGGCGATGATTTGGAATCGGCATTGCGTGGATTTTTGGCAGGTGGTGACTTGGTGACGTACAACAACCGCGATTTGAAAGAGAAACAACGTGGCCGACTTGAGCGTCACGGAGAGTGTCTGGAAGCAGACAGGCGAAGTAGAACGCAAACCATTCGAGCAGACTCATAGCGTCCACCTCACGGCACCAAAATGACTCATCTGAATGATGGGACTCAAAAAGGGACTCATCAATAAGCGTCAATGAGTCCCAAGGACTCATCTCAAGCATCACTACCAATGAAAAGAACCCAAAAACGCTTGGTTTTCGGGTTCCAGAGGTGTGTGGAGTGGTCCCTACAGGACTCGAACCTGTGACCTTTCGGATGTGAACCGAACGCTCTAACCAACTGAGCCAAGGGACCGGATGTGATCACATCCGTCTTCTACCGGCTTGTCATGGCCTTATCAAGATTGCCAACCCTGTCAGAAGCAGATTTCACAATCGTCTCCCGCACTTAACAATCAGGCGAACCGGAGCAATCACAAACGTTACGGCAACAACTGCCCCTGATACAGATGCCGGAACAACGGCGCCGGAACTGGTTTTTTTGCTGGCCACGCAATATTCAGGGGATGGCCGACACTATGGCTTTGTGGTGAATTCCTGATATCGTGGCAAACGACATCGTGGTATCAGATTCATTCGATGACGGAACCTGCGGTGACACGAATGCGGTGGTTCTGTGCAGTTGTTCGGCCCCGATAACGGTATCCTGAATGGCGACAGTGAGTGACGAATTGCAAGACGTCGGCCTTATTGGAATCGGTCTGCTTGGCAGCGCGCTTGCAGAACGTCTGCTGCAAGCAGGATTGACCGTCCACGGCTACGACACGTCCATGGCGGCCCTGGACAGTTTTGCCGCAATGGGTGGGTATTCCCTGGACAACGTAAAATCGTTGCCATTCGACGCAGGAACCATTGTACTGTGCTTGCCCAATTCCACGGTCGTGGAACAGGTCCTGACAACCATTCAACCGCATCTGCAGCCGGATACGGTGATTATCGACACCACAACAGGCGATCCTCGACGGACGCAGGTATTGGAAGAAACTCTGCGGAACATCAATGTCGAACTGGTCGATGCTACCGTGCTGGGATCCAGTAACGTGACTCGGCGGGGCGACGCGGTTCTTATGGTAGGAGCCTCTTCAACGGCGTTCGATCGGTGCCAGCCGATCCTGCAGGCAATTTCCAACACCGTCCATCATTTGGGGCCGACCGGCCGCGGACAGGAAATGAAACTCGTGGCAAATCTGGTGCTGGGCCTGAACCGCGCGGCACTGGCAGAAGGCCTGCATTTCGCCAGGAACCTCGGTCTGGATCTGAACACGGTGCTCGAAATCCTCATGTCAGGTGCGGCGTCGTCGCGTGTCATGGATGCCAAGGGCCTAAAGATGATCCACCAAGAATTCACACCCGAGGCGAGACTCAGTCAGCACCTCAAAGATGTACGATTGATCCTTAGTCATGCCGAAACGGCCGAGACACACCTGCCAATCTCTGAGTTACATCGAGTGTTACTGCAGCGCGTCCAGGAAAACGGTGGTGGCGATCTCGATAACAGCGCGATTATCCAGGCGTGGTGATCAATGGTCAGGTCTTCCATCGTGCCATCCGTCACGATGGGTGACAAAGTGACGGGCCGCGAACGGCTGTGTAAAATCCATCCGTTGCATTCATGGCGCGTTTCGGTCACTGAAATCAATGGCCATCTGCCTAACGGCGACGAGGACCCCGACGTCGAGAGCCTCGACGATCGGCATGATCAGCACCTGGGGATTTGATCGTTAACGAAGCGATTGCCTCTTCCCAGGTCGGAACATTCTTATAGACGGAAGCGACTTCCCGGTCCTCGCGTCTGCCTCGACGACGTGGTTCCCGGTCCTCCTCTTCGCGTGTTTCGCGACTCCGTGAACGGGAGGGACGTTCCGTTTCTGACCGGCTTTCCGCGACCTCATCCCGATCTCTATCTCTTCGGCGAGACGGTCTCCGTCGACGTGTATTTCTCTTCGGTGGTCGTTCGTCTTCCGTGTCTTCCCTGTCTGCCTCAAAGTCCAGATCCACATCGTCCGCTAATTCGTTGTCTTCTTCATCCCGATCATCTTTAGAAGACGGGCCACGCCCATCCACGTCGGATTCGGTACGCCGCGGACGTCTGCGTCGGCCACGTCCGCGACCGCGTCCGCGACCACGCCGAGAACGCGAGTCTTCTTCTTCATCGTTTGCCTCGTTAACAGATTCTTCAGGCGATTCAGAATCGCCATCATCGTCCTGTGACGAGCGAATCCGGCCGCGAGCATGCCGAGACTCTGCCGGGGAAACACTCACGAAATCTTCGCTGGCTTCTTCGAACAGGATTTCATTCAAATTGTCTTCGTCGTCGGCCCCATCCTCGGCACGAGCATCCTGAGAGTCGCTGCTTTCCGAAGTCGTCTCCGTATGTTGACGTCCGCGACCACGACCGCGTCGACCGCGACGTCCTCGACGACGGCGTCGCGGCTGGTCTTCCTCTGTTTCTTCTTCGGTCTCAGTATCCGAGGTAGACACCGGCTCAGCGGCAGCAGACGCAGTCTGCGGATCGTCTTCGGAGTCTTGGCTGATATCAGCGTTTTCCGGAGGCTCATCGTCCCAGACCCAGCGGTCCAGCTCGTTCCAGTACGAATCGTCGTCAGTTCGCTCTTCTTTTTCAGCGGACGTCTTCTGGCTGAGTGTCGTCTCGTTCGCAGATCCAGCGGTTTCTTCTTCTATTTCGTCTTCGTCGTCTTCATCAAACAGCAGTTCATCGTCTTCATCATCGTCTTCATCATCGTCGAGCCGGTTCAACGTTTCGCCGTCTTCACCATCCCGGTCTTCATCAAATTCTTCTGCTTCGTCTTCGAACGGTTCGGCCTCTGAATCAGATGGGGTAAAAGCAGACGACATATCGAACTCGTCGTCATCAAAGACGATCAGATCGTCCACGTCATCGTCGATATCATCGGGCTGCGGTGAGTCTGCTTCCTCTGCTGGACTGTCCGCCGGTTCCGGTTCGATTCCCAGCAGGTCGTCGACTCCACCGCCATCTTCGTATTCGTCGAACAGTAACTCCCCGGTCGCCGGCGGAGCTTCGTCATTTCCCAGGCCCAGCAGATTCCTGACAGCTTCGTCTTCGGGCGTTTGCATATCATCCTGCCCTTTTCCAGTGCCGGTCATGTTTTGTTTTTCTATGTACAATCAACCAAAGTGGACAGCCGCGGATTCGGCTGCAGCATTGGGGAAAACCGGCGGACATTTGCTGCAGCCTTCCCTGAATCGAGTGACCGATAATAGTAACAGGTGTTTCTGCAGATTGACTATCCTTCCACGTGATGAATTACGATTCCCTGGTAAAGCCAGCGAAGATTGTACAAACCGGGAGTTCCGGTTTTGACCGAGAACCAGCACGGGCGAGCGGTGGAAGGCGGAACTGATCTTTCGACGGCTTCTGCGGATTTCAGCTGCACATGGCCGAATTGGGCACGACGGGTCGCTACATTGACAGACCCGAATTTCAGTTGACTCAGCCCCTGGACTCACGAACGCCTGTGTAATAATTGGAGAGATTTGTGGCGATACTCAGGAATAAGACAGCCATCGTAACCGGAGCCGGATCCGGAATCGGCGAAAGAACGGCTGAGTTACTGGCGAATGAAGGTGCCAACGTCGTACTGGTGGGACGCAGACCGGAACCGCTGAGGCAGGTCGCCGAACGAATTGCCGCAGCCGGAGGCACCGCGGTGAGTCATACGGCAGATCTGACAATCGGCGATCAGGCTGCAGCTGTGGCCCGGTTCACGCTGGATACTTACGGTCGAATTGATGTGGTTGTCAATAATGCCGGATTTTCATCACGAATCCGCTCCGTACGTTACGTGGAGCCGGAAGAATGGGATGCGGTGTTTAAAGTAAATATGGAAGGCGTCTATCGTCTGACACAGGCGTCTCTGCCGGGAATGATCGAACGAGGTCACGGGACAATCATCACGACATCATCCATGGCGGCGTTACGACCAGGGATTTTGGGAGGTGCCCCCTATTCCGCCGCCAAAGCCGCCGTGCGGGCATTTTCTCACGGTCTCAACAGCGAACTCAGAGATCAGGGGATTCGTGCGACGGTGATCGTACCGGGCGAGGTTGACACTCCGATACTGATGGGCCGTCCGGCAGTTCCCGACGAAGAAGCCAGACGAACAATGATGCAGCCGGACGATGTGGCTCGCTGCATTCATCTGGCGGCAACGCTGCCCCAGCGTACGGTCATCGAAGAACTTGTTGTTATGCCTTTGATCCCTCGCGATATGTCGGCCGAAATGGAAGTTGCCCGCACCAAACAACCGGAATGAGTCCAGCCGGAATCCGGACGCACAACGATGTCTGGTTCTCTTGTTCGGGGCATTCTGAAGGAGTGTTCGGCTCCCGGCAGTGTATTGTCCGGTCGGTGAGCTCAGTCACGACCGCCCGGTTGGGGCTGGCGTTACGTTGCCTGTTGTCACAAATCGTAACTGTGAGTGGCTGGTTCCGGTGTTAGTTGTGTTCCGGCTGACCGGAGCCTTTGCCCGGCGGAGGCGGGTTGCCGGTGCGCCGAAGAAACTGTTCGAATGACTGGGCAAGTGAGTCCCTGAGTCGGGGAACATTCGGGGCGGACAGGAAGACTCTCTGGACAACAACGGAACGGGGATAAAACGTTGCGATGAAGTCAAATGAGAACTCGCTGGCTGTATGACCGATCATCACGGCGTTGGCGTACTGACCGGACATCACCTCTTCGGAAAGACGCAGGTGATCATACAGGTCTTCGGCTGAGTGTTTTGTTGTTTCGGGACTTTGAACGCCAGACCCGGCAGTCGATTCACTCGAAACGGCCGGCGCCTTTGTGATTCCTGGCTGTTCAAATGTAGCGGGAGCGGCTGGGGGCTGGGCCGTCGGCAGAACAATGGCACCGAAACGAGATTCATACTTTGTGATATTTTCAGCAAGTGCCTGCAGAAACTGCCGTACGACCGCCGGCGGTAAAATGACTCGAGCGGCCACCTGTTGCGGCTGCTGCATTTGCAGCAGGAAATCGACAATGAATTCGTGATTTCCCTGCAGCACGGCCACGCCCGTGCTGAAGATTCCTCTTGCGACATTAGCCGGTACCAGCGCACCGATATGGCTGGAGCGAACTTGTTGAGGCTGATCCTGGGGAGGTTCACCGGACTGATCGGTCATGGAAGGATTCCTGATTTCAGTACAGAACAACTGTTGTGCGATGCCTGACTTTTAATAGTTTCAATAGTTTACCGGTTGAGACACGCGCAAATAGGCGAACAGGTCACGGATCTACTGATTCGTCAGATCACGCAGGGTGCAGTTTTGCATCACAGTTTGCGGAATAGACTGGATTTCATCGATCTCTTCACGAAAAAAATGCAAACAAACACGTTCTGTCGTTCGCAGAACGACGAACTGTTCGTCCTGACCGGTGACAAATCTGCCTGCGAACTGACCGTCTGCTGCAATGATGATCACAATTTCGACCCCTTCTCTGATTTCAAGGTCGGGATTCACAATATTCTGCACTAACCGATTGAGATCGTTTCGTTGAATCGATGTGAGGTCCGGACCGATTTCCCTCCTTGATCCTGACGGCGCATGACATGCTGTTTAATCGTGTCAACCTGCTGTGTGTGTCACCGCGATCCTGACGCACACGAAGTGAATGGTTGCAGAGAGAGAGTCTGGTGGCTGTTTATCCGGAGTGTCTGATCACGGTTCAACAGTGTTTCAACGTACGGAAACTTTATGGACCACCGGCTGAAGCTTTCGGAAGCTTATTCTGCCTGCAGGATACTGTGGCGGATGTGACGTCTGTTTAAAGTTCCTGAAGGTAACGGTTCAGATCGGCAATATCCTGAAGAGATCGGTTCTTCAGCAGTCCTGCGGGCATTAACGATACTGACTGTCGGGTTCGTAATTCAATATCCTCAGCTTCAACTCGCCATGTCTTATGTTCGGCATCCCGCAGAAGTAATCCATCAACCGATTCGTAGACGACCAGTCCGCTGAAAGTTCTGCCTGAAGTGGTCACGATTGATGTTGTTTGGTAACGCGACGAAACATCCCGACCGGGATCCACAATTGCGGTAAACAGATCCTGTCTCGAAAATCGCCTGGCGACTCCCTGCAGATCAGGACCCAGTGCACGCCGGCCCCCGTGGCACTTTGCGCAGGCAAGTTGCTGATACAGGGCCCCGCCACGTTCAGCATCACCCCTGTCCCAGTCAACCGAACCCAGTTTCGACAGCAGCTTTCGTGTTGCTGCAGCATCAGAACCGGGAGGCTGATACCGGGGATATTTATTTTGAAGCCAGTCTCCCCAGCGCTGCAGTGGTTCCGGTTGCGGTCGATGCCCTTTTTTTCCAAACACGAAACCGAAGGACCGGCCGGTGTTGTTCTGCAGCAGTCGCACGGCTGTCTCCCGTACAGAAAATTCTTCCGGGTTGTTCATCAGACGTCTTGCTGCCCGCAATTCACTGAATAACTCTTCCGGAGTGTTTCCTGGCGGCAATCCGTTCAACGCCTTCAGGCAGGCTCGAACGACATTTATCTGGCCGGAGTTCAGTCCATCGGCAAACCGTTCACGGTCACCGGCGACCGGATGTTCTGACAGCACCATTAACACGGCCCCCTGCACTGCCAGATTGTCCAGCTGACTGCGAATGAGTTCCTGATGTTCGGGGATGTCCGATTCGCCAAGTGCGAAGATAATATCTGAAGACCATTCAAAGTCCCTGTCCTGTCGGATTTGCCGAACAAAGTGTTCGATCGCCGTTGAAACCTGGTCCTGGCTGATTTCACTCAACAGCAACACATGTCCAGGAAGACCGAAACCCGGTTGATCGACGATAATCTTTCGAATTGCCGGATCGACCATACACAGGTTGTGATACATCTCAGTAATACGGTCTTCCCAGTTTGAATCCTGATTCAGTTTGCGTTCAACAATTTTTACCTCCAGATTCACCAGCGCGGCCGCTGTGGCAGCGGATTCGTGGTAGGTTCGTTCCACTTCAATGCGTGAAAGAACAATCAGCCGGTGAATATCGTCAACCGGCCGGGAGTCAGCCGTAATTCCTTCAAGAATGACGGGAATCAGATCACGATTCACCGGGGCCAGCATCGCGGTAAGCCGCAGAAGCTCGTGGTTGAGGTCAGACGTTCTGGCTGGAAACATCTGCACCAGTGCGGTACAGAGTTCGGTCAGTTCCAGATCACGGGCGGACAGGTCCTGTTGAGGTGCATATCCGTCAAATACGCCCGGCCGACCGGTAGAGGGTCCCGGATCACCAAGTCCCAGCTGAACCAGTCGAACTGCGTCCAGCTTTTGTGTGGCTGATGATTGTGTTTCGATCAGCACGGGTAAAGCTGTCCTGATTGCTCTGGGGTTAAATTGACCGGTGCGTGAATCCCGACCCAGTTCGGCGGTGACCCGAACGGAGTGATCTCTCCCAAACCGTTGTTTGAGCTGTTCCCAGTCAGATTTGTTAACCCGTGAGCACACCAAAGAAGCTGCTGCTCGCACAAAGCGGTCCTCAGATGCCAGCGCCCGGGCTAATCCTGGCAGACACGCGGCAATCGATTGTGAATCTGGCAGTGTGGACAATGATTCCAGTGCCGCCCGAACAACGCCGGGGTCTTTGTCATTCAAATATCGGGCCACGACGTTGCGCGGGACACGACCATATTTTGCACGACCGACTGCCCAGATCGTTCGAGCCCGAATTCGTGGTGAATCCGAATTCGCCAGCTGCAGGGCCATTTCGTTGGTCGGGCCATTATAAAGTTCGGTAAGAATCTCAAGAGCACGAATGCGATTCTGTACGGGGATCGAAGTATCAGCTGCTGCCTGCTCAAAAGGTACCCTGGTCAATCGGCGGGCGATCGGAACCCAGACGGCCCGCGACCAGCTGGATCCTGGCTGGGGAGCATTCAGAACTGTTTCAAGTGACGTCGAAGTGACGGGGGAAACTTCCGGCCGGCTGTTATTCTGTGTTGACGGACCTTCCCACGAAATACGAATCACACCACCACGGGTTCCCCGCCCACCGACACTGATGAACAGATCCCCCTGCGGACCGACAGCTGCATCGGTTGGAGCAAAACCATACTGACCGGTCCCGCAGGCAAATTCGATAGGGTCGGAGGAGCAGACCGAACCGGTTTGTTGCAGTGGCAATGCAATGATTCGACCGAATGTCCAGTCCAGTACGAACAAGGCACCACGATATTCGTCCGGGAACTGCGTATGTCGATAACACACGACGCCTGAGGGAGAGCCGCGACCGAACTTCCCGGTCACAGGCGGCATATCGGGGAAGTAGTCAGGACGCTTCCAGCTGCGGGAGATCCAGCCTGCATGCGATCCCGGTGTGATCTGGAAGACGCGAGTTGGCCGATACCACGGCAGCGAGACGTCACGTTCGCCGTCGCTGTCGAAAGTAAACAGGTCGCCATCAGGCGAAAAGTCAAAATCGTAGGCATTGCGAAATCCATCCGCCAGAATTTCTCCTCCGGACATATCAGGTTTCAGTCGCAGCAGGGTTCCTGATTCGGGCCGTTTGACCGGGGAAGTTTCTAAAGTGGCGTAGGCGGTGCCGACGCCGGCTCTGTTTCCGGCAATTACATACCACCAGCCGTCCGGCCCCCTGCGAACGGCGTGAACGTCATGTTCACCGCCGGCATTTATCCGCAGAAAGACTTCCGGGTCTCCGTCGGCCCGGCCGTCGAGATTATCGTCTCGAAAAATCTGCAGACCACTGTCACCGGAACAGATCAGATGCCGCCCCTGAAAGAACATTCCCTGAGATCCTGTTCGGGGTGCTTCGGCGAAGGTTTTTGTCTCATCCGCCCGACCGTCGTCGTTGGTGTCGAGCAATGTTCTGATGTAACCAGGCCCGGAGACAACGACCTGCCCGTTCGAATTGAAAGTCAGGCTGTGAACATCGTGTGCCAGTTCATCGTCAGCAAACAGCCGGGCACGAAATCCGGGTGGCAAACTCAGTGCAGTTTCGTCGGCAATACCGCGTGACAGACAGGCAGTCGTCACTGCAGCGAGAACACAGTATCTGATTGAATATTTCATTCGTGTTTCCGCTCGCACTCCAGGCCATCACACTGGTCATCAGTGCTTTTTCGATTATTTCACCGAACGCAGCGTTATTGTAGAAGATCAACAGAATCGGTGGCACCGCTGTTCGGATGGATTTTGAATGTCGGCGAGCCGAAAGTCACGGCCTGCGTAGTGAAACGTCGGCCGGTTGTGATCGAGTCCGAACAGGTGCAGCAACGTGGCGTGCAGGTCATGCACGTGCCTCCTGTCGACCTCCGCCGCTTTTATCGAAGTACTCAATACCCCGGCCGTATCGGATTCCGACACGGATTTGTCGGCTGCCGGCATCGATTTCGGAAGCAGTACCATGATCAGCATGCAGCGCACGAAGACGATCAAATCGGATGTGTCACGAACCACGGAGCCTTCTTCTGTCCAAATGATGATCTGGGCAATAAGTGAACTCGATCCTGTTCGTGAAACAGTTCATTGGTATCGCCCGACCATCATCGGGTCCGTACATGCGATCTATTCGACGTTGAGAGGCATGTTGCTGGCTCGCAGCACGGCTTCCTGAACGGCCAGGTCATGGTCGGTGTTATATTCAGCAGGTTCTTTGTTGCGGATCACGGCCGCGAAGTGCTGCATGTCTCCGTCGTATCGCCCGGTCGAAGCCGGAAGCTCAAGCTGATGTGTTCCTCGCCTGTAAGTTTCGGTGTCGGATTCCAGTGTGAGTGACAGACGAAACGGCTCCAGTGGTCGAATGACGACCGTACCTTTCGTCCCGCAGACTGTGAACTGACGTCGGCGGCCTCCCTCAACTTCGCATACGGAACTACGAATGGAGGCTGTCGCATTGGGATATTCAAAGACGGCCAGACACGTGTCTTTGAGATCGTCAAAATCAGGACGCGTGTTGCGATTGAACGAGGTCACCCTGTGCGGCGCTCCAAGCACCGTCACCACAGCGTCGATGAGATGACAGCCCAGCTCAAACATCGAGCCCCCTGCATACCGCGACAACTGCGCTCGCGTTGAATCGCCGATCTTCTTGCTCATCTCACAATGCACCTGAAAGATGTCGCCCAGCCATCCCTGTCGGACGGCATTGAATGTGAAACGAAAAGCCGGATTGCTGCGGAACATGTACCCCATCTGAATCATGACACCCTGCGCATCTGCGGTTTTACAGATGTTTCTGAATTCAGGCAGTGAGTCTCCGGCCGGCTTGTCCAGATGAATGTGCAGCCCGGCCTCCACGCAACGTTGCGCTGAGGACAGCAACCCGTCAATGCGTGTTTCCACAGCGACCGCCTCCAGCCCGCTGGTATTGAACAGTTCTTCTTCTGTCATCCAGTTGACGCCACGGTATGCGGGGGAATCCTGCACGCGATTTCGTTGTTCGCTGTCGGGTTCAGCCACGCCCACCACTTCGAACAGTTCAGGGAACTTTCGCATGGCGGCCATTTTGCCGCCGGCATGCGCATGTTTGGTACCAATCTGGCCAACGCGAACGGGTCCGGCCGGTTTGTCCACTGCCCCAAACAAGGGTTGAGTCGCAAGAGCTCCGGCGGCAGAAGCGGCGAGAAACGATCTTCGGTCGGATTCCGTCATTTGTGTTTCTTCCCGTCAGATTCAAATGAATGAGATTTGTTCAAGATGGGCACAAAGCCTGTCGTTTGTGACGAGCTATTCCGGCAGTTCTTCACCACGTGTTTCACTTGCAACCAGCGTGACTGCGATTCCAAGTGCGTAGAGCGGTGCCAGGTACAGCGCCGTTTGTTCGGCCGCCCAGCCCATTTGTGCGGCCAGCATGATTGCCACGGCCGTGCCCAGACGCCCGGCGTTGAAACAAAACCCGGTCCCGGTCCCGCGCAGTCTGGTGGGAAACAGTTCCGGAAAATAAACCGCATACCCGGCGTGCATGCCAAGCGTAAGAAATCCAAAGATCGGTAGCGCGAACCACAGCACAGGGATCGGCGCCCTGAACGGAATCAGCACCAAAAACATCAGCAGTGCCATGACGAATCCACCGGCATGATAGAAGACGAAAGCTCCTCTGCGGCCGACGACATTTGAAACCCAGCCGAACAGAACCAATCCGAGTCCCCCACCGATGGTGTTCAGCAGCATGCTCACCATTTCAGCCCGTTTGATCTCTGCAGAATGCGTTTTCAGGGCAGCCTGTCGTATGGATGGGTCGGCATCCTCGGGAACATCCTCCGTCGCCAGCGCCTGAATCTGAGCCGACCGCAGCAAAGCATTCTTGCCGTAAATGTGACATCCCCAGAAAGTGACCAGCCCGATTGTGGCCAAAGTGACACCGACCAGAGTATTTCGAAGATGATCACGATTGAACAGATCCGGAATCGAGCCGGTCACCTGTGACGGATCCTGTTTTTCCCGCGCCCGGGCCTGATGCCACTGCTCCGGCTCTTTCATCTTCCAGCGAATGACGATGACCAGAAACGCGGGAACGATGCCGATCAGGAATCCCAGTCGCCAGGTGTCATCGCCCCAAAGTCGAGCGCTGATGACAAAATATCCGACGGCGACCGCCATCACCGTTCCAAACACGCTTGAGGCATGAAAGATTGAACCCATCACCGGACGGGATCGTTTGGGCATGACTTCAGCAATCATGGCGCTGGCCACCGCCCACTCGCCTCCCACTCCCATGGCCACCAGGAACCGCAGCAGCACCATTTGCCAGGCTGCATTTGAAAAGGCGGTGAGACAGGTAAAGATCGAATAAAACAGAATCGTTACGATCATCGTCTTTGACCGCCCAATCCTGTCACTCAGCATGCCAAACAGGATTCCCCCAAACGCACCGCCAAGCAAAAAGGCGGCCAGCGCATAGTTGTTCCAGCGGGCGACAACAGAGTCATCTGCCGATGCCGCGCCCAGCAGCTGTGGCATGGCTTCGCGCATCGAAGCCACAAAAATCTGGCCTTCGAAAACATCGAACACCCAGCCCAGCGACGCAACAATCAGCACCAGCCACTGGTAACCGGAGATGTTCTCGTTCCATCTGAGGTCCAACTCTGAAGATTGATTCGTCATGGGAAATTGAGCAGGCGTTATTTCGGTGGACTCAGTCATGCACTGATTTATCTTAGATCGCGCCGTCTCGAAACAGAATTCACAACCGTGGGTTTTGGTCACCGAAGGCTGATTCACAAAAGGCCACTGAATTTCCAGGCCGCAACGAACACCCCGGCCATTCACGACACCTGAACACAGGTGTCTGCCATTAGAGTGAGTACAAATAGGGCATCATCTGCAGCAGCCGCCGAGAGCCACAAAGCGGTGTGCTGAAGGAGAAGCTGAACCTCTTTGGCCCGTTTAGCGCGTGAATTAACGGAGGACAGGAAATGAGCCAACCGGAGCGTGATTCCAACGCACGATTCACGACGGAAAACAGTGGGGGACCAGGACGACCGCGGAAGACGTTTGAACAACAGGACGCCACGGCGATTTCACAAGGCGTCTCGGTCGAGAATTGGAAGTCCGTGTGGCACTGCGCACTTCAGGAAGCGATCAACGGCTGTCACAAATTCAGGCTGTTTTTTGCCAATTATTTGTGTGGTCAACCGAAAACCATCATCGAAAAGACGGTTAACCGTATACCGGGGGTGGTTCTGTATTCAGTCCGACACACGATTGAATGATTCGCCGGGATTGATGCGGGAACTTTGATCCGATTCATCCGACTCGCTGACGGCCGCCCCGATCGCAATCGGCCGGGGAGCATCACGCTCATCCTGTTCGTCCGCGCGGCTATCGTCCACGAAACTGATCCAGGCAGCATCAGGCGTGGTCACCGGAGTGGTTTGTGCCGGAGACTTCGGAACGTCTGTGGCCTGGTCTTCAGCCGTTCGGTCGTCGTCCACAAAACTCATCCAGCCGGAACCAGATGCGGCCACCGGAGCCTTATCAGCCGAAGAGACCAACTGTTCCGCCGGTTCATCCGCCCCGCTGTCTGCAGATTGATCCACCGTAAACGTATGCACACTGCCGTTGGCCGCCCCGGTGATCGTATCGAACCACAACACGTTGCCCTCAAAGTCCAGGGCTTCTACCACCGCACCTTCCAGCCGATCACCGGCGGTGCTGCGATTGTAAACCACGATCGTCTCCACATCGAAACCACCACTCAGGTCAACTTGCCACCACGCACCCAATTCTTTGCGGGTCAGGGCCAGCGACGACGGGTAACCGGCCGCCGTATCGCCATCGATTGCTTTTTCTGCCCCCGTGTTGGCGTTGTAGGTACTGGATTGACTGGCCGTGCCGCTGTCGTCCAGTGCCGTGCCGGTGCCTCGCTCAAACACTTCAACTTCCTGTAACTGCAGAAATTCTTTATCCGTCAGGCGTACCCGCACCGCGGTCACGCCTGCAGGAGTCACGGTCACATCAAACGTGCGGCTGAAGGTGGCGTTGTCAGCCGTGGTGTTCAGATCATTGTCCACGCCGCCGTCTTCCACCGTGACCGTGATCGTAGCCGTGCCGCTTTGGCCAGGTGCCGGTGTGAAAGCCAGGCTGCCCGTCGCGTTGGGTGATGTGTAGGTCACGGTTGGGTCAGGAATCAACGACGGGTTACTACTGCTGGCCGTCACACGCAGTGGCTGAGTACCTGAATCTCCGTCAGTAAGCCCGGTCAGGTTCAGCGTCTGTTCCGCCGCGTCTTCACCAATCGTTAAATCGGCCAGAGCGTCGAGTGTCGGCAGTTCGTTATCCGAACTGAAGCTCACCGTAAACGGATGCACGCTGCCGTTGGCGGCCCCCGTGATCGTATCTGACCACAACACGTTGCCGCCAAAGTCCAGGGCTTCCACCACCGCGTCTTCCAGCCGCCCCCCGGCGACACCGCGGTTGTAAACCACGATGGTCTCCACATCGAAACCACCGTCCAGATCGACTTTCCACCATGCCCCCAATTCTTTGCGGGTTAAGGCCAGCGACGACGGGTAACCAGACGTGGTATCGCCATCGATCGCTTTTTCGGCACCCGTATTGGCGTTGTAGTTACTCGATTGACTGG